>CAMLER010000013.1 GCA_946478915.1 uncultured Chryseolinea sp. | reverse complement strand
TGATAACTGTTCTGTACCTATCCACTTTTTCTCACCCAAAAGAAAAAGTTCCAAAAAGAAAAGGGTGGGTCGAAATATGCAGGCCACCCCCGCATTTCGACCGGGCCACCGCACCGCCAGAGATCCAAGGACGTACCTCTAGTTAATATCATGTCTTTCTTTTTCAGCGGGCCCTATTAATAGGCAGTACGTGTCCCTGTAAAAGTGGATAGGTAATAGTAATCTGACAATTTGGTTAGGGCGCCGTCAGCGCGCGAGCGCAAGCTTAATATATTTCACAGTCTTGCCGTTTACATATTTTACTATGTAGAACCCATTCACCCAATCGACTGGTTCGACTTCGAGACTCTTGCTCTTATTCGCAGGCATCATGCCGGCATAGAGCAGGGAGACCTGTTCGCCGCGGGTATTAAAGACCGCCACCTGAGTCATACCGGCCTCCTTAGTTGTAAAATCGATATTGACCGTTCCCGAAGATGGATTGGGATAAACGACTAAATCTGGACTTTCAGACATTTCAGTAATTATTTCGTCGTCGCTGAAAGCCATTCTCGCCGAAGATTGCCCTTGATTTACCTTCCAGATCTCAATGCCGGATACGGCAGCATGTCCTCCTGCGGTTGATATATTTACGGCCCCATCATTGATCGTAGCCTGATAAGGTCCCAGTTTACGCCACACTCCTGCTCCTCCACTGTTATAATTAGCCAATACAAGCGACCCTTCCACAGAAACCGAAAATACCGTAGCAAAATTATCTTCCCAGACATATATCCATACTTCGTATGTTCCCGCGGGAACGGCCCCTACGGTAAAGGTTGTACTACTTCCCCACACACAGGAGCGAATCATTGTTGCCCGGCTGGCATCTGTTGCCGGCACTAGTGGTATACTTTGATTCGTGTATGTCGAATGGCTGGTAGTATAACTGTAATTCGCTGCTCCTGCACTGGCCTCCCAGCTGTTTCCATCAATCGTCAAAGCTGGACCGTTTACGTTGATTGCGCGATAGAACGACGCTTGCGCTGGACTGTTTACAGTCAATGTAAATACGTCATTGATCGATGCGACACCGTCGGAAGCTGTCACACGCACGTCGATGGCACCTACATCAGCGGCTGCGGGTGTACCATTGAAGTTTCTAGTAGTTGAAGTAAAGTTTAACCAGGCAGGAAGAGCATTTCCATTGGACAAGCTGGCCGTGTATGAAAGGGTTGTTCCAGCGTCAGGGTCTGAAAATGTATTCGAAGGGAACGTATAGTTGAAGAGTGTTCCAGCAGTAGCTGTCTGATTCGGTATTGGATTCGACACTACGGGTGACTGGTTTCCTCCTCCTTGATTCACCCTCCAGATTTCAATGCCGGATATAGCTGCATCCCCACCAGTAGTGGAAATGTTCACTGCTCCGTCATTGATCGTAGCCTGGTAAGGTCCAAGTTTGCTCCACACTCCTGCTCCACCACTGTTGTGGTTAGCCAGCACCAGAGCACCCTCCACTGAAACTGAGAATACCGTCGGAAAATTATCTTCCCAAACATATATCCAGACCTGGTAGGTACCAGCAGGTACTGCTCCAACGGTAAAGGTTGTACTTCCTCCCCACACACTGGAGCGGATCATCGTAGCCCGGTTAGCATCTGTAGGTGGCACCAGTGTTATGCTCTGGTTTTGGAATGTCGAACGATTGGTTGTATAACTATAATTCGGCGCGCCTGCACTAGCCTCCCAGTTGTTTCCATCGATCGATAATGCAGGACCGTTAACATTAATGGCACGATAGAACTGAATTGGTGGAGCCGTGTTCACATCGATATTGACTGTCTTGCTAACTGAATTGAACAGCTGCTGATTGGCTGGAACAAAATTTACAGTAAGCGGTTGCCCCGTCCCTAAGTTAAGAACGGTTCCCGCTGGTGGATTGTAGGTATATGTGCCAGAAACAAGTGACCCATTGTACGATGCCGAAGCGTTCAATTGAACGTTACTTAAAGGTGTGCCCACAGTAATCGGCGCAGGATTTGCCCACGTGATAACTGGATTGACCTTGACAATGTTTCCACAATCCGGGTACAAACGGACTTCCTTTGTGGTAGATGCGCCCGCTGCATCCGTTACGGTAAGGACAACAGAGAAAAAGTATGATTCTCCATCACATCCAACCGGCGACGTACTCATTGAAGTTTCCGGTTGATTATCCACCGGCTCTGGGTGCTGGTGAGTCTCATGGTGTAACGTCGTTTGCCACGCATATGTGAGTTGACTGGCATTGTGCTCATCATCGGTTACGTTCGCACGAAGCTGGTAAGTCGTTTCGCCAGTCAGAGGGTATAAAGTATTATTTAAGGGACTTGTTATCTGAACGTGGGGCGGTGTATTATTTATTGAAATATTAAGTGTAGTCTGGTCCAGCACGCCCGATTGATCCCTCACTTTCAATGTCACCGTAAACTTGCCTGGTGTACCATCATTTCTGATAAAAGTATGGGAAGGATTTGCACTCGTACTAAGGGCGCTGCCATCCCCAAAATTCCATTCATAAGTGAGGGGTAATCCTTCAGGGTCAGTTGAACCCGATCCGGTAAACTGCACCGTTAATGGTGACGCACCAAAAGAGGTGTTGACAGCTGCGACAGCAACTGGCGGTCGGTTTGAACTGTAATAGATGCGCCTTATTTCCGACGGAAAATTAACATAATACAGACCTTCGCCCGTTGGATGCTTTGTCATGTGAACAACAACTGCATTATTATTGACGAAGTCCTTTACGGCTACGGGTCTATCACTTGTGTTAACCGTGAGATTTTTAATCCATCCACCGGTATAGTCGCCAAAAAAATACGTGTTCTGATATTCGGGTGGGAAATCGGTTCCTGTATAGAAAATACCGCCCACGGCAGCGCTACCGGCGAACTGTGGTCCCGAAACGGGAGATCCGGCCGCACCAATATTTATTTCGGTCGCGGTAGTACCATTAAAAATACCTGTTCGTGATGGTCCTGTATTATGACGCCAGTCAATTAAGGGCCGGGTGTGAACGTAAGTATGGACGGATGAAGGTATAACTTGTGATGTGTTGCAAGGATTAAGAAAGGTACTTGTACCAGTTGGAGTTTCCTGCTTTATAAGATTCTGAAAGGTGAAAAACTGTTGAGTACACCCAGCCTGCCCATATAATGGATTGGGGGCATCTCGATTTTGAACAATCTTGTTCGGATATTGGGGTGCATTTCCCAAACCCTCGAAGATTGGCCATCCGAAGTTCTGTGCCGGCCGATTACAAACACTGATCTCTTCCCAATAGACAAATCCAACATCTCCAATATACAAGACCCCGGGGTCACCATCGGAAGCAACGTGACTTCCGGTCCCAGGCTTGAGTGAAAATCTAAAAGGGTTACGCAATCCAAGAGCCCATACTTTTGAAGCTACTGAGTTAGGATTTGCAGGATCATAATACGGATTGCTCGGGATTCCACTTCCAGTCTCAGGGTCTATTCGAAGAATCTTCCCGTTTAAACAACTGACAAGTTGAGACCGAAATGCCCCAACATCCTCCTTTGGAGTAATGATACCATCTAGCAGAGCGGTCGGCGCATAACTCCCTGTAGTCGCACCTCCACCGTCAATGTCTGCTGGAGTTGCACCATCGCCTGTAGAAATCAGAAGCGTTCCGTCTGTTCCAAAAACAAGAGATCCGACTCCGTGGGAAAGGGAAACGATAGGTACGCCATTCGTTTTATTTTGACCTAATAGAATTACCCGAGAAGCAAGATCAACAGAATAGCCTCCGTTTGGGTTAGGATTCGCCTTATAACGTGTAAGTCGCCCAATAGTAGCATTATTGTATTCGTTAGCGGTCGGATTATAGGCCCCAGTTCCATAATACAGCAAGTGGTGCCGATCCACCACATACAATAAATAGAAATATCCATTTTCCGCAAATTGAGGATGCAGGGCAAACCCAAGCAGACCATGATCATGCCATCCGCCGACCTCTTGCGAGATATCAAGAAAAAGGGTTTTCACCCCATTTCTAACCTGCCACACTTTGCCAGGTCGTTCCCAGACAAACATTTCTGAACCGGTCTTTGTAAAAGCAATTCCAACGACTTCGTTCCAGTTCGTTGAAACAACACTACTAGCGAATCCTGCGGGAGGGGTTTGAGCAGATACGCCAACAGAAATTATGCAAAGCAATAATTTCCAAGTCCGGAACATATTCCGGTACAATAATTTTTTCAACATAGCCAACTACGACGTAAAGGTTCCTAAATAGGTGGAGGGTTATTTTTCATATAAGTTAAAATTTGATTTTGAGCTATTTAAATAAAACTCAAAAAAAATTTTTTACTTAAAATAATTGGAAGCGTTGATGAGAAATTTCCGAAAGGACTACCCTAAAAAATTTTGCCATGCTTCCTCTTTGCTTTGAAGAGGTGAAAAATCAAAACACCCATGCATATTAATAAGCCCAGGAATTCGCGAGCCTGTTCAATATAAGGGTACTGCATTTTTGCAATGTCATCAAAAAGCAGGGCCTTATTGTCTTTCTGCAGCCATTCCATCACTCCCGGAAAATAAGTGAAGCTGTATATGACAAAAATCACCAACAGTCCAAGTGTAACTTTTGCAGGATAAAACTCAAAGATTGCCATGACGCACATCACCGCCATCATGCCATAAATAAGTATCCATATCACGGGATCAGGATCATTGATCTGGACAAATGCAAAAACAAGGAACATTACCGCAAAAATGAAATTGAGAATTCGCATACTTTATTTTGGCCGAATGCAATATGCAAAAAATCATCAAATGGGTGGACGCATTTTGATATTTGATCGCACCCAAAAACATAGAGTGCTCCTAGCGGAGCAAAAAAAGCCTTCAACTTAAAATTAGTCCGGAAGGTTCGTAAAAAGTCAGAGCTTGAACACGCGTCCAGTACCTGTTCCCTAAATTTGTATGGATGATAATAATAGTTAGCCAGGGATTGTCTAAAAGACAGACACTGAATGTGCTTTCATATCAGGTAAAGGCAAAATTCAAGATCAGAGCGCTGGCTCCGCTGGTAGCTTCCTAATTGTCGAAGGGTCATGGATCCGCGCTTCTCCGAAATGATACAACCACAAAACAACCCACGAAAATCGTATAAGAACAGGTTGTCCCTATCGAAGACACACATCTTTGTCAAAAAAAAATGTCGGGCTCGCACCCGACATTTAGAAAATAAACCTGTAGAAAAAAAACTATAAGCTCTTCAAGTATTTTGCGCTCGCAGCAACACTGTCGATTGGCGCACCAGGGTACGACTCCTGCTCAACGTACCAATGCTTCAACCCTGCAAGCTTGGCCTTAGCGAAGAGAGCTTTGTAATCAATGGAACCTGTACCGACATCAGCGTTCTTATTTTTGTCGGTCTTATCCATATCTTTCACATGCCATTGTTCAAACCTTCCTGGATGCTGAGTAAAATACTTTATAGGGTCCTGTCCGGCATTAACCACCCAATAGATGTCCATTTCAATGCCTACATTTTTATGGTCAAGCTCCTTCAGCATAACATCAAACGGAATTTGTCCATCAAGCGTCTCGAATTCAAAAGCATGATTGTGATATCCAAAACGTAACCCGTTTTTGTTACAAACCTCCCCTGCCGCATTGAGATCCGCACAAATTCGTTTGTAGTCGTCGATCGACTTGCGTTGTGAACCATCAATATAAGGTACGACCATATATTTCTGTCCATTTTTCTTTGCATCGTCAACAGCCTTTTGCCAGGTGTCACCTTTGATCTTATCCAAGCCATAATGGCCACTCACGACACTCATTCCGAGGCCTTTTGCATGTTTGCAAAATTCTGTAAAATCCAGCCCGAAGATTTTTCCATCGCCATAGCCGTAAGTTTCCAATTCTTTATATCCAAAACTGGCAACCTTATCCAGTATACCTTTTGGATCCTGTCCTATCGTGTCGCGCAACGTGTAGAGTTGTAATCCTATCGTATTCTTCTTCTTGCCTGCAGCCAGAAATGACGGCAGCGACAGCATCCCCACGGCAGCGAATGATGCAGTTTGTACGAATTCTCTTCTCTTCATGGTTGTAGTGGTTAGGTTTAGCCAGGTTATTTATTTCCGAGTTGAAGTCCTCCAAAGTTAAACATTGACTTATCCTTCACTGCGGAATTTTTAAAAACAATGTATAAATCGTGATGACCGGTGACTGGCTTAAGCGATGTTGTAACTCTCGACATCGCAGGCGCGGTGACATTACCCTGACCTAGCAACTCTCCATCCGGCTTGTCCAAACGAATTTCAACCGTTCCTCCCGGATTGTCTTTCGGATTGATGTAGGCGATGATCGTTGCTTTGTTGACTCCGGTAAGGTCGACATTCTTATATACGGCGTGCGCTCCATCCATCAAATTCTGGAGGGAATGGTTGCCTTGCCAGTTTGCATGCCGCGCCATACGAAGCTCTCCTGCTTCATTTGCCCGCAGGAAGGAACTCCTCAAAATAAGCGCATCTGTCGTAGTTAATGAAGGAATTCCATTCACACTCTTGTCCTCGTAAGTTGCAGTGAGTACATACACACCGTCCTCTTCCTTGCCCGGCGTAACAGCCCCGGCGAGAGGCAACCGCTTTGCATCTTTGGCATCGGCGAGCGACAAAATGTACTCAACCATTTTTATGGCATCAGCATCCTTTATTTGTGGATGAGCAGCCATTTCTGTTGTTCCCCAAACACCAGATCCACCTTTAATAATTTTTGAAGTCAACCATTCGATCGCATCCTTTTGATTCTTGTATTTGGCAGCAACGTCTTTATAGCTTGGGCCTGCTGACTTCTGATCGATCAAGTGACACGACTTGCAATCGCTCTGTTCGATAAGTGCTTTACCAGGCAATTCGACAGGGGCAGATTGATGGCCTTGAGCTATGTGAGTCATATCAAATCCCTTCATATAGTCGAACGTGACCGTCACATTTTCAGCAGCAATACCACCTTCGGCAGATGAGCCGTCTTCCGTGTCTTCTACCGTGACCTTATAGCTAATAGGTGTGGCGGGGAAGAAGAAGGTTTTGTTTCCCGAGACAATTTCCGTCTTGACAACGGGTGCTTCATTGCCAGCAATAATGCGAACTGCTGACGTACTGGATGCACCCTTCTCATCTTTCACAGTCATCACAGCGTCAATGGCTTCTGCCTTGTCAAATGTCACTGCAAACTTTCCATCGTTAGAAGTATGCGTCTTCCCTGAAGCCTTCAGCTCATATGTGAGTCGGTCGCCGTCGGGATCGCTGGAACCATCAGCTGAAAAATTTACGGTAAGCGGCACCGAACCCGCTACTTTATCAGCATTAATTTTTGCAACGGGGGGCCTATTGCCCTTGTTGTAGTCGATTCGAACAAGTCGGGCATCCAGATTTTTTGCAAACCATTTCGTTCCATATTCGAGCATGTACAACTTGCCATCCGGGCCGTAGGCCATATCGCAGATGTTATTGAACGTAGTATTGGGCATAAACTGCTCGATGTCAGTTATACCACCGTTCTCGTTCATGCTTGCCAGATGGATCCACCCCCGCATCCAATCATAAAACATTAACTTTCCATTGAAATAATCGGGAAAGGCTGTTTCGACACCCTTAAAGTTTTCTGAGTAATAAACTGGTCCAGCCATAGCGTTGCGACCACCGATCTTCACCATAGGAAACTCATCCGACTTTTCGTACGGGTACCAAATGAAGGCCGGACTTACCGGAGGCAATTCGCGTTTACCCGTGTTATTGGGAGATTCATTTAATGGCGCCGCAGGATCCCATTTTGCAGATACTTGCTTCGATGCGAAATCATACTTAGCATAAGGATAGTTGTTGCCTACAAAATAAGGCCATCCAAAAAATCCTGCCTTTTGCGCCTGGTTTACTTCATCGTAGCCGCGAGGTCCCCGGATAGAATCATTTTGACCTGCATCCGGGCCAACATCGCCCCAATAAACATAGCCTGTTTTCTGATCTACCGATATACGGTAAGGATTCCTGCATCCCATGACATAAATTTCCGGACGAGTATTCGGTTCCCCTTTTGCAAATAAGTTTCCTTCCGGAATTGTGTACGTTCCGTCGGCCTCAGGATGGATCCGCAATACTTTACCTCTCAAATCATTGGTATTGGAGGATGATTTTTGTGCGTCAAAAGGTGAACGACCAGGCGTTTCATCTGAAGGGCTAAATCCGTCGGATTCAAACGGACTGGTGTTATCACCTGTAGAAATGAACAAATTTCCTCCTGGACCGAACGCAAGTGATCCTCCAGTATGACAGCAAGTTTCTCGTTGCGTTACCACCTCTAACAATTCCTTCTCCGACGATTCATCAATCTTACCATCCTTAAAAACAAATCGCGATAACACATTAGCTGATCTTTCGGGGTGCGAATAAAATATGTAAATCCAATTATTTTTATCGAAATCCGGATCGGCAGTGAGACCGATCATTCCATCTTCAAACTTGGTTCCAACCTTGAATGTATTGATCAGATTCACTTTGCCATCAGCAGGGGTATAAAGCTTTACAGCTCCTTTTCGCTCGATGAAAATGATCCTTCCATCAGGGAGAATTGTCATCTCAGTAGGCTCATCGAGGTTAAAGTCCAGGACAGTTTTTGTAAATCTGTTTTCTTCTGGCGCGCGAACCGATTTTGCTTTGGAATAGTCCAGTTTGCCTGGCCCACCCGTTACATACCGGATACCTTGCAAAAGATGGTCTCTAAAAAGTGAATCGGCGTAACTTTCGGGGGTATGTCCCATTCCCGTATAAAATGACCGTCCACCCTGAAACTCGTGATACCAGGCTATGGGGTGATTGTCGCCGTTCTCCCCTCCTTCATACGAACTTTCATCAAGCTTATAAAGTACGTTGATGTCTTTTGAAATACGCTTATAGTTGTAAAGTTCATCCGTTCGGATCCATTCATCGGGTAAATTTTTTACAAGCTCTGAATCCTGCGCTTTGACAAATTTTGCTTCCTGAGTTTTGGGATGGCTCTTGAAGTAAGCACCAACAAGGTCACCATACCACGGCCAATCATACTCAGTGTCCGCCGCCGCATGAATTCCCATGAACCCACCACCCGATTCAATGAAGCGCTTAAAGTCAACCTGCTGAACGGGGTCAAGCACATCCATTGTTGTATTGAGGAAGATAACGGCACGATATCGCTTGAGTGTATCTTCATTAAAGTAAGCTGCGTTCTCTGTGGTGTCAACCTCAAAACCATTTTGCTTACCGATCTCTATGAGTGTTGTCTTGCCAACACCGATTGCCTCATGTCGATATCCTTTCGTTTTTGAGAACACCAGGATTTTGGTGCCCTTCTTTTCGCCGCAGGAAATTAAAAACAAGAAAAGAACGAAGATTGATGTGTAGAATCTCATCCGTTAATAGGTTAAATTATGTACAGATGAAATACCGGCGACAATCTGTCGGCCAGGGCGAACCTCTGCTACTAAATATTTCATTGATTAATAAATTGTTGGGTGGACAGGCATCCCGTCATTTCAGTTCGCGGATCTTTATATTTCGGAACCAAACTGCATCTCCGTGGTCTTGCAGGGCGATGTGACCTTTTTTCGCCTCGCCGAAACCTGGCATCGTTTTAAACTTGCTGTTTGCGACCATGTTTTTCCACTCCGGGGTATGCATTGTAAAATCCACCACCTTTGTTCCGTTAAGCCAGAACTCCATCTTGGAATTTTTAGAAACGATGCGCACCTGGTTCCATTCACCAGCGGGCTTTACCGTTTCCTTTGAGACAGCAATCAGATCGTAAAGATCTCCTGCCCTATGCTTTGCAATTTTTGCATCAGGATGACAAGTATTGTCGAGTACCTGCATTTCAGGTCCTGAATTGTAAGTGTTCTTAAACTTATCGTCTTCTACGACATTGAAAATAATTCCACTGTTTCCACAGGCAGAAATTTTCCATTCAAGAGAAAGATCATAATCCTGAAATTCTGCATCTGTCATAATATCACCTGCACCGGCCGTCACCGATTTATCCAGGTAAAGCTCCCCGTTAGAAACTTTCCACCTGTCGGTTACTTTGTCGCTTTGGTAATTACGCCACCCTGTTGTGGACTTGCCATCAAACAACAGCTTCCATCCTTCGGACTTTTCCTTTGCTGACAATGCGTTTTGTGCAGAACCTGTCATTGAAATGAATAAAAATAATATTGTAGCGCAAATCGCTCGATAAAAATATCTCATAGTCTATACGTTGATTCTTAAAAATTAATCCTTTGGTTCTTCTCCGTCCAATGAAAGCACATACATGGCCATTTTTTCGGCATCTCCTTTCGACATACCAACGTGTGGCGACATAGGTATTTCGCCCCATACTCCACTTCCGCCATTGATTATCTTATCCGCGAGATAGCTTACGTTCGCCTTTGTGAATTCGTACTTCTTTGCAACTTCAGTATGTGCCGGCCCTACAAGTTTATTCGTAGCATGATGGCAAGTCTTGCAATCACTCGCATCTGCTAACGCCTGACCTTGCGCGATAAGGTCCTGAGCTGAGGCTGGTGCTTCTGCCGGCGCTGCACTTTCATAATCATCATAAGCGTCTTCAGTTTCTTCCTGCTTTGCTTCTTCTTTTTTTCCGCCTCCGCAAGATGCAAGTCCGAATGCCATTGCTCCAATAAGGAAGAATGAATAAAATATTCTTTTCATTTTAATTTTGTTAAAGTTGAATTTCAATTTACAATTTAATTTAGTTGATATGGCCCAAAAGGGATGAATCAAATTCCCAGCACTTTCTTATTAAACCGCGTATCCTTGCCGGTGGCCGCGAAGTCATCAAATGCTTTTTCTGTCACACGGATGATATGCTCCTTAATAAAAGGAGCACCTTCTGCCGCGCCCTGCTCCGGATGTTTTATTGCGCATTCCCACTCAAGCACCGCCCAACCATCGAATCCGTACTGAGATAGCTTCGAGAAAATTTTCTTGAAATCAACCTGGCCATCTCCAAGAGACCTGAATCTTCCCGGTCGATCTACCCACGATTGATATCCCCCGTAAACTCCGCTCTTTCCGGTCGCGTTAAACTCAGCATCTTTTACATGGAACATTTTTATAAAAGAATGGTAAAAGTCAATGTACTGCAAGTAATCCAATTGCTGAAGTACAAAGTGGCTTGGATCATAAAGGATATTGCATCTCGAATGTTTACCCGTGGCTTCCCAGAAACGTTCGAATGAAATACCATCATGCAGATCCTCGCCGGGATGTATTTCATAGCATAGATCGACTCCCGCTTTATCGAATGCGTTCAGGATAGGAAGCCAGCGTTTTGCGAGCTCCTTAAAACCGTCGTCGACTAATCCGGCAGGACGCTGCGGCCAGGGATAAACCGTATGCCACATCAAGGCTCCCGAAAATGTCGCATGAGCATTTAGTCCAAGATTCTTACTTGCACGAGCCGCATACTTTAATTGATCGACTGCCCATGCAGTACGCTCTTTCATATTACCACGAACTGCTTTTGGAGCGAAGCCATCGAACAAGTCGCTGAAAGCCGGATGAACAGCTACCAGTTGGCCTTGTAAATGTGTTGCAAGCTCGGTGATTTGCAGTCCACACGATTCAATAGTACCCTTTAGGTCGTCGCAATAATCCTTGCTTTCAGCAGCTTGCTTGATGTCGATAACCCTGCCATCCCAGGCAGGCAACTGTACGCCTACGTATCCAAGCGAAGCAACCCATTTGCAAATAGTCTTAAGGTTATCAAACGGAGGTTGATCTCCCATGAACTGCGCTAAGAAAATGGCTGGCCCTTTCAGTGTTTTCATTTAAATGGTCAGATTCTTTTAAGGTTAGAAATTTTTTTTGCTACTTGAGTGCCGTCCACTTTCTATTTGAATTTGCTGACTTAACCACCGTTTGAACAAAGTTCATCCCGCGTACACCATCAGCAACATCCGGAAAATCATACTTCGCAATGTTCATCTTCTTGCCCGGTTTATAATCACGAACTGCTCTGCTAAAGGAGCGATAAATGTTTGCAAATGCTTCGAGGTATCCTTCAGGGTGACCAGCGGGGGTTCTGGTAAATCCTTTTGCTTCATCAGACAGATAAGACTGTCCCGCGCGAATTATTTCCTTTGGCCTGCCGAGCCATTTCAAAATCATCGTATTCGGTTCCTCCTGTCTCCACTCAAGTCCACCCTTCTCACCATAAACTCTGATGTTCAAATTGTTTTCTTCTCCGGCCGCAACCTGTGTTGCCATTAACACTCCGGAAGCACCGTTGTTGAAGCGAAGCAACATTGAGCTATCGTCGTCAAGATGACGACCCTTTACTACGGTATTAAGCATTGCACAGATCTCAGTGATCTGTAACCCAGTTATATATTCTGCAAGATTTGCTGCATGTGTTCCAATATCGCCAATTGCGCCGCCCATGCCCGACTGCTTGGGATCTGTACGCCACGACGCCTGCATATTTCCGGATTTTTCTAACAGAGTTGATAACCAACCCTGCGGATACTCGACATAAATCTTACGGATCTTTCCAAACGCTCCGTCAGCAACCATTTTACGAGCTTCCTTAACCAATGGATATCCTGTATACGTATGGGTCAAACCAAGAAGTAGCCCTGTCTTATTTACAGTTTTCTCGAGCGTCTTGGCTTCAGCAAGTGAAAATGCAATAGGTTTTTCAACGAGTACGTGAAAACCACTTTCAAGTGCCATTTGCGAGGGACCGAAGTGAACATGATTTGGTGTTACGACAGAAACAAAATCCAATCGTTGGTCGGCGGGCAAAGCTTTTTCTCTTTCAAACATTTCCTGGTACGTCTCATAAACACGATCAGGATTCAGGTACAAGGCTTCTCCTGTTTCTTTGGATTCACCTGGAATGATACTGAATGCGCCGGCAACCAATTCAATTTCTCCATCGATGCCTGCTGCTTTTCGATGCACTGGACCTATAAAAGAGGTGAGGCCGCCGCCTACCATCCCCATGCGTAGTTTTCTTTTCATTCTTTAGTTTTTTGAGTTTTCAATTAAGGCGTAAAGATTGAGAAATAAAACAATAAATTTAATCGGAAACGATTGCGGTTTAGATATCGGTGGCAAAATTTTTGGCACCGCCATATTTGAAAGCCTGGTTTGGAATCTTAATCATTAGTTCTTTACTTACCATTTTCACTCTCCTACAATGACGGAATCACTTTTTTTGAAGAACCTATGGTATTTTGCTATGCATGGCAATTTCCTGAAACAGGGGAAACTTATTGCTAAAGAGATTCTCGGAGAGAAAATAGTATTTGGCCGCGATAAAAACGATGAACCTTTCGCTCTGAAAGACAACTGCCCCCATAGAGGCGTGCCCTTGTCGCAAGGGTGGTACGACGGAAACACAATTCAATGCTGCTATCACGGGTGGAAGTTCGACCATACTGGTGCATGCACGGGAATCCCCGCACTTGCTGATGAAAAGTTTGATACGCGGAAGATCAAAGTATTTAAGTATCCCTGCAAAGAATTAAGTGGTACCATATGGGTTTATATTCCGCAGAATAAAATCCAACTGCAAGGTGCGGAAGACCGTGTGCCAAACCTTCTCGCGCCGTTGAACAAAAAGTTTTTATTCGTTGAAAAGGTGATCATGCCCGCTGACATTGATCATGCTGTAATAGGTCTGATCGATCCGGCACACGTTACTTTTGTACACCAATCCTGGTACTGGCGGTCGGCAAAAAAACTTAAGTTAAAAGAGAAAAAATTTGAACCTGTTGATCTGGGTTTTAAAATGGTGCGTCACAAGCCGTCTTCAAATTCCAAGGGTTATTCTATTTTAAAAGGCGAAACTTCCACGGAAATAAATTTTCAGTTACCCGGCGTACGAACCGAGCACATCCAGGTTGGTAACAATGAAATCATCTCCATTACCTGTCTCACTCCCATCAACGAAAATGAAACTGAACTGAACCACATTTTTTATACTTCACTTGAGTTTGTAAAGTATTTATGGTGGCCATTGAGACAACTAGGAAAGCAATTCATTCACCAGGACCTCGGTGTTTTTCGCAAACTTGGTGAAGGACTCAAGTCAAAGCCCACCCTTATGCTACTGGGCGAACCGGATGCCCAGGCTAGATGGTACCATGAACTGAAACGCCAATGGGATTTGTCGCAGCAGAATAAGACTCCGTTCAAGAATCCGGTTGAGCCGAAGACGTTGCATTGGGTTACGTAGCCGGTGATCAGGTAATCGGTGATCAGGAGGTGATCAGGCAATCGGTACGCTCGATCGAAATGCCTACGTTATTTGATCGAGCGTACCGATTACTGATCACTTTCTTTCTCGACAGAAAATCTTCACGCTAAGCCGCCAAGTCGCAACATTGTAAGTCGAGCGAACCGATTACCAATTACCACCGATCACCGTACATACCCTCTTGCAACCAAATCCGCCTCTCCCTTCACAAGATAAGTCTTGCCATTTGCCAAAACATATAGCCTGTCCGTGATATCCATAACATGGCGGTACATATGGTCGGTTATTATGATGCCTTTCTTCGATTTTTCTTTTGTTATGAGTTGTTTCATCTTTTCAATATGGACTGGCATCAGTCCCGAGAAAGGTTCATCCAGAATGCAAAACGGTGCGTTCGATTTTAAAATCAGCAGTGCCTCAACAATTCTTAGATACCCGCCCGATAGCTGTTTCGAAGTAAAGGAAAGGAACTCGCCAACCTCCGGAAAATCTTGTATGATTTCCGCTTCATCTATATTAAAAAGTTGAAAGGCTTTGCGGATTGAAATGAAAGATGGCAGTAAACCCTCTTGCGGCAAATATCCAATAAGTCTTTTCCGGAGATGATTGGGCGGTAATGATGCTCCGTCAATTCTGATAGATTGATGACTTCCCTTTAGAGATCCAAAGACGATCTTCATCATGCTGGATTTGCCGGAACCATTCCGTCCCAATACACCAACAACTTCGCCAACCGCGCATTTCATGTAAACTGCGGACAATATCGAGCGGGTATCATAAGAGAGCTCAAGGCTATCAAATTCGAGGACATTTTTCATATGAGTAGTATCGCTAAAGTGATCAAAAGCCAAATACAAAAATCAAGGGTCGCCACGCTTACATATAGAGATAGTTTGGAATATCCCAGGTTATTAAAAAAATAAAATTGGTCAGCTTTAAAAAATTCAAAATAAACTCCTAAGGCAATATTCGAGATAAGCTTCATCCAAAGTAAATAGATGACATGATTTGCTGAACCGGTAAACACTATATAACAGCTGATGACGGTAATGAAAGTGGCGGGCCAGAGAAAATTGCGATAAAAGGTGAAAACCACGTTCATATTCCGGCTATTTTTACCAAGTTTTATGCCACGAATTCCTGGATGCGACCGGAAGTTAATGATTGGGTCATCGCCTGCAAGACACAAGTGTCGCTATCCGCGAGTACCGATTGAACTTATCGTAAAAGAAACATTTGAATACTTAACAGACCCAATGGATGAAGATAACCTCACTTGCCTGGTGGAAAATTCTGACAATTCTGCTTTTATACTATACTGTCATTGGCGGGTTTCTGATCCCCGTGCCAAGGCTGCACATTCTAAATGAAACCATTCGGTTGAATTACTTTCATACGCCAATGTGGTTCAGCATGATGTTTCAATTTACGTTTTCCGTGTGGGCTTCGATAAGATTTCTCGGCACTTCTCGATTCAAGTTCGATGACTTTGCTGTTCAATCCGCCAAAGTTGCTTTCTTCTTTGGAATCCTTGGTTTGCTCACGGGAATGGTATGGGGTAAATTTACATGGGGCACATTCTGGACAAATGATCCCAAGCTCAATAACACCTCGATTGCTCTGCTTATATACGCAGCTTATTTCATTCTTCGAAATGCGGTTAGTGATGATCTGCAACGCGGAAGGCTAAGCGCCGCTTACAATATATTTGCGTTCGCCGCTTTAATTCCGCTCATCTATATTTTGCCGAGAATGGCGGAGAACTCGTTACATCCCGGAAGTGGCGACAATCCAACCTTCAGGCTATTTGACCTGGCTCACAATATGAAATTCGTTGTGTACGCGGCAATCATAGGATTTTCAATGCTGGGCTTGTGGCTTACCAACATGCTTATTCGGCTCCGAAGACTCAAACAAATTGAATATGAAACTGAATAAAAAAATTAAGGTATTGTTGCTTTGCCTGATGCCAATTCTTTCCAAGGCACAGGGGAGCCAGTCTGTGGAGATGGCTGATGCATTCAGACAGGATGGTAAAATCTATGTAGTCGTACTTGGTCTTGTAATCATCCTGACAGGCGTCGTACTGTTTCTTATAAGAGTTGACAGGAAACTGACGCGGATGGAGAAGAAAGGCGATCGATTTACCGTTATTCAGTGAGCAAATGCTGATCCCCGTTATCAGTTGTTTGTTATTTAAATTACGAATTCAAGATCTGCTTACTACTTACTACTTCTACTTTGTCAAGTTAGAAAAAAGGAATAGGGATGGGCGTCGCAAAGTGAGCTCCTATTCCCTAGCCCTCCTTTAAAAATCGAAAACATCGACATAGGACTACTTACTACTCACTGCTTGCTGTTTACTACTTTCGTCTCACTATCTTATACTCATTTCTCAGGAAAACTATCGCTTGAAAAAGTAAATAATTTTGTGACGGAAATCCCTCTATGGCACATAAATGCATCGGCATAATATTGTGTACTTTTATTAAGTAAGATTCAGCCAGTGTATATTGTCCATAACAACGTTGCTTACACAATCAGAGTCCCCAGTTACCCGGTTAATCTGATAGTGGATCATTACGTAATAATGAAAGGTCAGGGATTATCCGTTCCCGAAAGGCTGTTTCCAAATAACAAGGCAGAGATTTTTTTCAATCTCGGTGATAAGGTGACAGGTATTAATAACCTAAATGCTGCAACAGTTCTGAATGAAAGCACTATCAGCGGTGTGAGAAGTAGCTTCTTTGATTTTGTGCCGGCGCAGAATCATTTTATGGTTGGGTTGCGCTTTTCTCTTTTTGGATTCGGTCAATTATTTCAGGTTCCGGCAAACCATTTTGCCGACAATAATTTCTCCACAGAAGACGTTTGGGGAAGGGAAATGAAATTTTTGCGAGAAAGACTACATCAGGCAAACGAGGATGTGGAGCAACTAATCAACATTCTAAATGAATGGATCATACAATGTCTTGCGAAACGTTCCTTGTCAGAAATCAACCAATGGAAAAGTTTAGAGCAAAAATTTAGCATTACCAACCTTCCTGTTACTGAATTCTTAAACCGATATGTCGGATACACGCACAAACATGCTATTCATCTTGTAAAAAATTACTGTGGGCTGGCACCAAAGCATATTCAAAAAATAAATCGTTTTAATCAGGTACTTCGCCTCATCGGCTCAACATCTTTTCAAGGCTGGGGACAAATGGCCTATCAGGCTGGCTACGCTGATCAGAGTCACCTGATCCGGGATTTCAGGCACTTTACAGGCTATACACCGGAAGAATATTTTTTATTAAAGCCTAGGGAATACCGCAAGAATATGCTTCTTCCAAAGGCGCACTAGGGACCCAGGTAAATTTTCTTCTATCTACGCGGGTTCCGTCAACGTAATTTTACCATTGCTTAAGGGAACTGCAACATTCGACGTTATCGTCGATGGCTAACCCTTGCAATAGGCGACCAGAATTATTTCCAATAAAATTTCATTTTATGAGTCATCAATGCTTAAAAACACTTTGCATTATTATCCTTTTTGGAAGTATGAGTTCAGGCTGTAAGGACACAGATCCCATACCTGAAAATCCTGATCAGGATGTAGTACTGAACGCCGATGAGATTGCGGATCATTTACTTTTTTCGAATGCCACAAAAATTAATGGTCCTGTGCCAAAAGGACCGACTGGCAGTTCCTTGAAAATTTCAATTGAAGATACACTGTCGCTTGTGGACAAATTTCAAATCCCTGTAAATTTTCTGCATGAAGACACGACGCAAAATGTAGCTGGAGTCTATGCGCACATTAGCGCCGGTTCTAAAGGGGCAACATTCTATTATGACATACCCGAAGTTCCGGATATCGCTACCAACGATACGGTATCTGTCGTACTTATTGGAATCGACAAAGATGGACTCATTGATGATTCAGCTAATCCTTCTACAAATTCGCGAGCGGCTGAACCTGAACCATTTTTTGACATAACCCTGGTTCCGTACGATGAAGAGCATAAACCGCTGGGAGAAGTTAAAATGCCGGCGAGAATTTCGACAACCAATACAAATATTTCGGGCTATTGCGGACTTGTTAACCGGGCTGACGAGTTTTGGATTTGGGCAACCTCTTATGTAATTGACCCGAGCAGTGGAGAGTATATTTTTTTTAACAATCGTAATAAATTATGGGGTTTGGGAGGCCAGCTCATCCAGGGATGTTGCAACAGCGGGGACTCCGAATATTCGCTGAATTGCCCTGACAAAAACAGGCAGTTCCTGATTTTTCAAACTTTCTTTAACTGGCCCAACGAAATTTATCACTTCTTCGATAACGGCAAGTACGGTGGAATATCAGAATTCCGTTCCGGTAACCCGGACCCCATTGCCAGCGACTTTTGTGACCTTCGCCCAGGCATAGTCCATACAGAGCTTGACAGCCACGTTATGGAAGGTACCTGGAAGGTTAATGCTGAGTCTTTTCTCACCACGTTGGCAAGTACAGACCCGCCAAGACGCAGTCTTGCAGCACGACCCGATGGAAGAATAGTGCAGGTCGACTGTGACTTTCTTATTATAGAACAACCGGATCGTGAAGGTGGAGACAGGACCCTAATTAAAACTTATGTACGATGGACTGCCGGAGCGTTGAATTGGTTTTCCTTATTGTGATTTGAAACCGTCGATCAGATATATCAATGCGTTGGAGACAAATAACCTAAGAGGCTGAGGCGAAGTACAAAAATTTGCTAAACTTCCTGACAGGCAGCGCTCAACAAACTATTCTGGCTTCGTTGTTTCATTTTTCATCCCTATTATTGCAGCTGATTATGAAACACCTATTTAAATCGCACCTGGGGCGCCTTCGCGTTATCGCATGGCTGGAGGGTTGGTCGCTATTGTTGTTGATGTTTGTCGCGATGCCCGTTAAATACCTAATGGATGTACCCGAGGCAACGCAGGCAATTGGGATGATCCATGGAATTTTATTCGTGATGTTCATCACCGCGACGCTTGTCATTAGCATTATTCAAAGGTGGAATCTGGGAAGAATATTCGTTGTGATGGCTTCTTCCTTTGTTCCGTTCGGGACATTTTATGTCGACCGGAAGATCCTTAGAAAATTATGAACTTTGTGGTCGGTGATCAGAACCAACACACCGGGTTAGCTTGATCCTTCCATATGTCGTCCCTAGCGGGACTTCAGGTGC
>CAMLER010000012.1 GCA_946478915.1 uncultured Chryseolinea sp. | reverse complement strand
AAAAAAAGACCTCAACTCTTACAGCGATTCAATACCGTGAATCGAGAGAGGATTGAGACTGAAAACTCCGGCTGCAATGATTGACAATACAATGTGGCCCAGCCAAATCACAGCGAAATAGGTCGGTTTAATGCGAGGAGGATTTGGGTGAATAGTGAAAAAAAGGCGCCATCCAGTGATTGCAATTACTCCGATGCAGACTCCGTATAGCAACGCAGTTAGGGTGTTGTTCGAAATCAAACCTTCAAGGAGCAACCAAAAATATCCATAGGCGAAACCCACGCCAATTGCATAGTGGAGCACGGTTGCAGCGATGTAGGTCGAAGCTTTTGGAGGGGAAAGCTCTCTCCTGAAAGGCAGCATCGTTGCGAGGATTATAACAACGAAGTACGGTTTCCTTAATAAGTGCGCAGTGATTTCTGCAAAGGATGTCATTGCCAAAGTGCCGGCAATCCCGGCGAGAATAGAAGTTAGCAGTCCCACGGTTTAGAATTTTCTGTTTCCTTTCAAATGTCGGACCTTTCGAAAGTGGCCTAAACTCAGGTACCAAATTTGTCGGGTGCCTACTAAATTAATAACTATGGCAACAACGAAAAAATCATCGTCGACTGGTTCAGCTAAGAAGCGTGGACCCAAGGACAGAAGCTATGTGAACAAAAGCGAATCTCATGAAGTTGAGTATGCGCCAAAGAGAAAGTCACCTGCAAAGAAGTTTGGATCGAAATAACCTTTCCTTATAGGTATTTTCAAAGCAGCTTGTCAATTGTGAGCTGCTGTGCACCGGGGTGAAAACCTTGCATATCGGCTTTTTTTGGTGGCTAAGCGAGGCTGGTTAATTCGTAATAGTTCGGTAAATTACGTGCATCCCAAAACCAATGAAGAAAGCATTTGCAACTTTATCAGTATTACTGCTGGTGTCGTTTTGTTTCGCACAATCGTATCGCGATTCAGTTGTACATACAACCCGTATTTATAAGCAGGTTGATACAGTTTCGCTGGTGGTGCATATTTTTCACACACCAAATGGTTCAAGCAAGGAATTAAAACCGGCAATTGCATTCTTTCATGGTGGTGGCTGGGCATATGGGAACCCGTCGGAGTTTTTCGGTGCATGCAGGCGCTATGCTGCAATGGGCTTTATTACTTTTTCATTCCAGTACAGATTATCGATTGATAAGGAGGGGAACGTACCACACCCGGTTTTAACCCCCATTGAATGCGTAAAGGATGCACGCTCAGCGATGCGGTGGGTGAGGTCAAACGCTAAGGAATATAATATTGACCCCCAAAAAATCGTTGCAGGTGGCCAGTCCGTTGGCGGGCATCTTACGCTTTCCACTGCGATGATTGAAGAACATAATGAAACCACGGATGACCTTTCAGTTAGTTCTGTACCGAATGCAATGCTACTCTACTCAGGAACAGTGAATACGATGGAAGCGTGGTGTGATATGCTTATGGGAAAGCAGCGCAAGCAGATATGGTCGATATCGCCTGCTCATAATGTGAAAAAGGGATTGCCGCCTATAGCAGCGTTTCATGGTGATGATGACAACATAGTGCCCATATGGACAGTGATTTTTTTTCAAAATGATATGAAGCGTGTTGGAAATCATTTTGAGTTAAACCGGTACCCCGGCCGAAAGCATTACCTGGGTGATGTGGATGAAAAGTTTGTGAAGCAGTATTCACGACTTTTTGATGAACAGGTGTTACTTGACACTGATAAGTTTCTAAAGCAGTTTGGTTTTTATTAAGAGTAATTAAGAAGTATACTTTACCAAAGTGACACGAAATGTCTCAGAGATTGAAGATACTTACTTTTTCTATTGATACCGCTCTCCTGTTAATCCTTTAATAATTAGATCCTAGTCCTAGTTGCGCGCTTGAATTTCACAAGCACTCTGTCTTTTTCTGTTTTTTCCGATGTCACGTACCAAAATCGTATTAACGCTATAATGATAGAAGGGCTTAATTGAAATGCGAACGTCCAGACTCTTATGTTTTAGGTAGGCGATGTATAACACATTATCTCCAGGTGGCAGCGTCAATTCGAAGCGTCCAAGGCTATCAGCGACTGTCCCCTGAGGCGTTCCTTTGATAAGAATATTAGCACCGGGGACCGGTTTGGTATTTTCGTCTTTGATGACACCGGTGACATTGTGCTGGGCAAAAATTGCCTGTGTTGCTAACAGCATTACGAGAGTTACGCATAACGGAAATAATGAAGGTAGCATCCTCATAAAGTTACCTTTGTTAAATTTAGTAAAAAGCAAGTTTCTTTAGTATACAGCGCAGTTTTGCTGGTCTATCTCATCAACAGTTCACTTAGATTCAAAGGGCTTTTTTTCCTTTAAAAATTGAAATAACTTTTCATTGAAGCGCATTCCTGACAATCTTTAAATCATTAAATCCCAGTCCAGACAATTAAAAGATAATTTGATAACAAATGAATTTTCGAATGCTCTTTATTCCTACCTTTGTTTAGGTTATGTATTCACTTAACAAAAAGGAAAGACGTATCGGTGGCCTTTTGCTCGAGGTCCTCGTTCTTGTTTTTGTTTTCAGCGGTGGATGGTCTCAAGGGGAATCTGATGCAGTTAATAGCGGCCACGTCGTTGTAAAAACTTCTCCTGTTGAACAAATAGCATTTCGCGATTCGGACACCTATGTTAAGTCTTTGCTGGACTTTGTCACAAAAGTTCACGCAGCTGCACCCAATTTTTCAGAGGTTAACATTGATGTAGCAGAACTCTTAGTAAAAAACACTACTTGCCTTAGCGTTGCGCATTCGTTGTACAACTGCTTCTATACCCACCTGACGGCCAAAGCGCCCTAGTTCCCTGGTGTTACTTACTTGTTTTTGAACCAAAACCGATGTGGACGATAGTCCTACGTTCCGGTATATTCTTTCAAAATCTTTCCAAATATTAATTCGTGATGTCTGGTGTCTTGTTTCGGAATGCGCTGACATGCATTATAAGCTTCTTTTGCATCTTATTGCTATTCCTCTTCGAAGGTGGTGATAGTGCTGGTTTGACCGGGCAGTTCAACGCCATCGTCTATCAGTCGGCAGAAACTGAAAGTGAAATTGCGCATGAACTTCTTGCATCCAATGATTTCAGTCTCAACCATCGAAACGCAAAAGATGAAAACCTGCAACATGTTCTGGTCATAACCCTAAGGGGAGAAAAGTTGCTGCGCGAATGTATTTTCGATCGTGATAAAATTATAATTCTTACTCAAACGTTGGTTTGGTTTACCCATTCGGCATATCGGGTCAGCCTTCCGCCGTTATGGCATCCTTCTATTGTTATTGCCCACCGGCGCCTTATCATTTGACATAATTTCTCAATAACGTGTGACTTTCGCACGACATTAACATTTTATACATGTCTGCAGGCAAAGTATAAAGGATATATCCATATCCAAAGCACCTTCTTTTTCACTCTTTTCTTAAAAAACTTTTAACAAACAATTTTCATTTATGAAAACTTCATACTCATTATCCGATAGTCTTAAGTCTGTATTTGCAGCCGTCGTCATTCCTTTGGAAATCTTGCTTGCCATAGCAATATATGTTTATGTGTTAGGCAATCCGGCGAATTTCCAGGGAAATGATCCAGTCAACCATCCGCTCCCAGGTAACTACCTTGGCATAGTCTACAAGGGTGGATTCATCGTGCCCATACTCATATCGTTGCTCATGATGGTTTTAACGTTTGGGATTGAACGCATCCTTACCATCAGCAGGGCGAAAGGAAAAGGGAACATCAAGAGTTTTGTCCAAAGGATCAGAACTCTTCTTACAACAAACAACGTGGGACAGGCTATTGCGGAATGTGATAATCAAAAAGGTTCTGTTGCAAATGTGGTGAAAGCAGGTCTCACGAAGTATGGTGAACTGTCAAAGGTGAATGGAATAGAGCCCGATAAAAAAGTATTGATGATCCAAAAGGACATAGAAGAAACTACACAGCTCGAAATGCCGATGCTGGAAAAAAACCTGGTGATTATCGCTACTATCGCTTCCATTGCCACCTTGTTAGGTCTATTAGGTACAGTGCTAGGCATGATCAAAGCATTTGCAGCTCTTGCCACTGCCGGTGCACCCGACGCGGTGGCGTTGGCAAATGGTATATCCGAAGCGTTGATAAATACTGCCTTGGGCATAGGTACGTCCGCGCTTGCCATCATCCTGTATAACTACTTCACAACAAAGATCGATGCCTTAACCTATGGTATCGATGAAGCAAGTTATAGCATCATCCAGAATTTTACTGCGCATACAAAAGGATAACAGGCAAACGATCTGTATATGGGAAAAGTAAAAGTTCATAGAAGCTCGACTTCTATTGATATGACACCCATGGTTGACCTCGCATTTCTGCTGGTGACATTCTTTATGCTCACCACCAAATTCGCACCAGAGGAACCCTTGGCTGTTGATATGCCTACTTCTGTTTCCGAAATCAAACTTCCTGAAACAGATATACTAACGATATCCATTTCTAAAGATGGTATTGTTTTTTTCAACATGGACGGAAAATACAATCGACAGGAATTGTTGACGAAGATGGGCGAGAAATATGGAATTCAGTTTAGCCGGCAGGAAGCAAACTCGTTTTCAGTCCTGTCAAGTCTTGGTGTTCCTATCGGCAACCTGAAAGAGTTTCTTAGCATGGCTCCAGAACAACGGAAACTGGTAAGACAGCCTGGGATTCCCAGTGACTCACTTAATAACGAACTCGCTGACTGGATTATGCTTTCCAGAAGTACCAATCCAAAATTGCGCATCGCTATTAAAGGCGATCGCGATGCAAATTATCCGGTTGTAAAGAACGTAATCACAACGCTGATCGACAGAAAAGTGAACCGGTTTAATCTCATCACAAATATGGAACAGGGATCTTAACTGGAAGGAACGTGATAAACTTATAAAATCTAAGACAATGGCAGAAATAAGTCAGGATAGTGGAAAAAAGGATGGAAAGGTCAGGAGCAAAAAGACGTCTACCCGTATCGATATGACACCAATGGTAGACCTCGCTTTTCTCTTGCTCACCTTCTTTGTAATGACCACTACTCTCAATAAGCCTCAGACGATGGAAATCACCATGCCTGAGAAGCCGAAAGAACAGGATAAACCACCGGTGGTAAATGAAAAGCGTGTGCTTACGTTGGTGCTTGGTGGAAACAATAAGGTATACTGGTACCTCGGGATCACGGATCCCAAGGTTGAGCTTTCAGATTTTTCAAACGATGGAATCAGGAAGGTTTTGTTACAGCAGAATGCGCGGATAAAAGAAATGGTGGTTCTTATCAAACCTTCGGATGAATCGAAGTACAAGAATGTGGTTGATATTCTCGATGAGATGAATATCAGCAACATCGCGCGGTACGCGCTTGTGGATATCACACCCGTGGATAAAGAACTCATAAAAGATTCGAAACTATGAAAGCTGCTGAAGCCGACCAATCGCGATGGGATGACATCGTATTTGAAAACCGAAACAAGGCGTATGGTGCATACGTGATTAGAAGTATATATAGCCGAAATGTGTTGATTGCCTGTTCAGTGGCAGCGGTAATTATCGCACTTATCCTGGCATATCCTTCGATCGCCGAATACTTAAAAGGAGATGAAGAGGTTCACGAAGTTGCTCTGAAACAGATAAAGTATAATGAACTGGCACCGCCTCCACCAATCGACAAGAACACGCCGCCTCCGCCGAAACTTGACATACCGCCACCCGTGAAGACGATCATCAAGTTCCTTCCTCCAAAAGTAACGGATAAGGATGTTGTTGAAGAGGAAGAGATCCCGACCGTGGAAGAAATAAAACAAAATGATACCGGTGCTGAAAATGTGGAAGGCCCTGAAATAATTTTCGATGATCCGGTGGAGGAAGTAGTTAAGGCTGAAAATAATGAGGACGTCATTTTCACGGTCGTTGAACAACAAGCTGAGTTTCCTGGTGGTTTTGAGGCGATGGGAAAGTTTCTTGCAAAGAATATGAAGTATCCTGCCCAGGCGCGTAGAATGGGAGTTGAAGGATCGGTCTTCGTAAGCTTTGTGATTGACAAAGATGGGAACATCAGTGAACCACAGGTTATCAAAGGGATCAGCGCAGAATGCGACAAGGAAGCTGTGCGGGTTGTGGGCCTGATGCCACCCTGGAAGCCAGGTAAGCAAAACGGCAAGCCAGTGAAATGTAGGTTCGTTTTACCAATTAAATTCCGCCTGGCCATATGAAACCCGATCAATACATAACCACTTTCGACGTGGTCATGAAGTACTTTGGAATTCTAATGGCATTGGTATATGTGGGGGCAGGAATAACAGTACTAGTTCGTTCCCGCGAACTCACCAATATTCCGAGGCCGTATATTTTACCGCTCGGCATTGCTCTCACTAGCTACGGGATTTTTCGGGGATATCGACTCTACCAGAAATATTTCGCGAAACGACGATGAAAAGAATAGCACAATTTTTTATCCTCATCGGGTTGGCGGTTGGTTGCAGCGAACGGGATAAGAACGGAAAACTGCTGGATACTCCCACTGCTGGAACTATTAAGATTGCTGCAGATGAATCTCTAAAACCGCTGATCGATGCCGAGATCCATGCGTTCGAGGGAATATATCGAAACGCTGAAATTGAGGTTACCTACGTTAGCGAAGGCGATGCCATTGGTGCATTGTTAAGCGACTCTGCACGGTTGACCGTGGTTACGAGAAAGTTGATCGAAAGCGAGGAAAAATCACTTCTCAGCCAAACGATTACTCCGCATCAACTTAAGATAGCTACAGGTGGAATTGCATTGATCACGAACCGTCAACATGCTGATACGGTCATAGCCTTGGAGGACGTAAAGAAAATACTACAAGGAAAATTAAGTGCCCTGACAACCTCTGAGTCCAAGCACCCAACGTGGTCGCTAGTCGTTTTTGATGATCCTGCCTCTGGAATATTGCGGTTCCTCAAAGATTCGCTTTCCATTGGGGATAATTTGCCGGAATACTGTGTCGCTGTTAACAGCAATGCATCAGTGGTGGAGTACGTATCTCAAACGCCTCATGCCTTAGGTCTTATTGACGTAAGCTGGATTAGTGATCGCGATGACTCAACTACCAATTCATTTCTCAGTTCTATTCGTGTTCTGGCTGTTTCCCGAGACTCGGCTTTTTTTCAACCTTACCAGGCATACATTGCTCAGGGTAGTTATCCGCTGGTCCGCGATATCGTGATGATCAGTAGAGAAGCCAGGAGTGGATTAGCTAGCGGATTTATGGCATTTGTTGCTAGTGACAAAGGGCAGAGAATTGTCCTAAAGTCAGGATTAGTCCCTGCGACAATGCCGATCAGAATTGTAGAAATCAACCATGCACCATTTTAAAATCAATAAAATGAAAAAAATATTATTTGATCTTTATTGCAGATCCAAGGGCTTAGTACCACTTGTCTGCTATTTGATTCTGCCTGTCATGCTTGCATCCGGTCAGAGCGAAGAAATAAAAAAATCCATCTATTTGATCGAGGTTGACCAAACTGCAAAAGCAATTGAATTACTAAATAATACGGCGAAAGCTTTTCCTTCAGCTTCTGTCGTGCAGTATCATCTCGGCGAAGCCAAATTAAAAAATGGTCAACGAGATCAGGCCGCTGCATGTTTTGATAAAGGAATTTCGCTAGATGCCGATGAGCCTTTGAACTACGTTGGGAGAGCTCACCTGAGTATCCTTGAAGATAATGTCCAGAAGGCACAAATGGACTTTGACAAAGCATTGGGAATGACGAAGTCAAAAAATGTAGTTGTCCTCAATGCCATTGCCGAAGCTTATCTGGGCGACAGCAGACTGACTGACAAATCAATTGATCTTCTTACCAAATCAAAATTACTTGATGCCCAGAATCCTGAGACTCTTGTACTATTGGGTGACGCTTATCTCGCACAAAACAATGGCGGCCTTGCGATCAGCAACTATGAAAAGGCTTCAGCTCTTAATCCCAGGATTGCAAAGCCCTTCTATAAAACAGGCTTGGTGTATCTTCGGTCGAGAAATTTTGACGGTGCACAAGAGGCTTTTAATAGAGCAATTCAAATTGATCCAGGGTATACGTTGGCATATAAAGAACTTGGGGAACTGTATTATCAGAGAAAAGATGGTGCTAACGCAGTAAAGGAATATCAAAAATATCTTTCGCTTACTGAAAAACCGGAAGCAGGTAAGCTTCAGCTTGCTTTCTTCCTCGTTATGGCAAAGGATTTTTCCGCGGCCAATGAATTGTTCGAATCATTAGCTCAAAAAGCTGATGTAAGTCCGACGACCCTCCGTTTTTATGCGCTTTCACTTTTCGAGGAAGGAAAGTATGAACAAAGCAGGGATATATTTGACCGCTATCTTTCAGTAGCTAACGGAACTGCAGATGCAAATGACCACCTGATTTATGCCAAGGTTCTGCTCAAGCAGAACGAAGATTCATTGGCTGTAGATCAACTGAAGAAAAGTTTAGCGTTGAAACAAGATCAACCGGATGTTCTGCGGACGTTAGCAGAGACGTTGTATAAGACGAAAAAATTTCCGGAATCCATACAAGCATACACTAAGCTCAAAGGCCTCACCTCTAAACCTACGTCCCAGGATGTTTATACCCTCGGCCGAGCATACTATTTTAACAATCAGTATGAGAAGGCAGACTCGGCTTTTCAACAGTTAATTTCTATGCAGCCTAATATGGCGGTGGGCTATTTATGGCAAGCGCGAACTAAGTCTAATTTAGATCCCGAGTCTGAGAAAGGACTTGCGCAACCGTACTATACCAAGCTGATTGAAATTGCAATGGCAGCACCCGAAAAAAACAAAAGCGATTTGGTGGAGGCGTACTCATACCTCGGTTATTACCATTTGTTGAAGCAAGAATTGGTGGTTTCAAAATCTTACTGGAAAAAGGTTTTGGAATTGAATCCGGAAGATACCAGGGCAAAGGAGGCGTTGAAGGCAATTAATTAGTTCTGGTACTTTGTTATGTTCTGTGGAGTTTTGGAATGGCAATAGGATGGGGTATAAGGGGTATAAGGTATAGGTATGCACATCGAGGGACGACGTTATTCTTATGCCTAGTCTTGCAGTTGTAAAATGGGGGAACGTAGTATAGACATTGAAGATACATTTTTGAATCAAGGCATACAGCGCAGGGGTATTTACATGGTTTTCGTTAAAGGTTCCATCGTAGATTGCTCCTGCGCCTTTTTAAATGTTATCAGTAAACGGTCATCAGGTCATCGGCTCGAGCCGTTATTCGCTAACAGTTCATCGTGGGTGTGCGCTCGATTGTATCGCGCAGAACTTTGATCGAGCCGACCGATTACTGATCACCAACTGATCACCTGATTACCCGATTACCTTTTTAATGAGTAACTGATCCTAAGACCTACGACTGGCCTCAACTCCCTCCGGTCTTTTTCACTGGGACGAAAAGGAATAAACTCGTCGTTTTCAAAAGAGGTGATACCGTAACCTTCTGGCATGTTTGTCGAGTGGTATGAGAGGCTTCTATAGGCTATGCCGACGTTACAATCAAAAAAGAATGTTTTGTTCCG
Source organism: uncultured Chryseolinea sp. (assembly GCA_946478915.1). Next base: position 10,373 of record CAMLER010000012.1, on the reverse strand, counting down.
ATTCCAGCCTGGAAAAAGAAGGATACCAAATTTGAGACCAACGCCTTCATTTTTGTGGCGAACATTGTAGGTTACATATTCGAAATAGAGACAATCTTCACCACCGCAATCATATCCAATTACGTTCGATCGATTGAATCTAACCACGCTGTTATAATATTCGGCAGCAACGTAAAAGGGAATCTTTGGAGGAGACGGAATGTAATACCTGACTTCAGCTATACAGCGGTAGCCTCGCCTGCGCATATAGTCTTCGTTGTCCGAAAACGGCGGTTCCAGTACAACTCCTAAATCGTATTGAATTGTCAGATTGTTCATGACTTTGATTTCAGCAGCGACTTGTAAAGAAGGGTAGAAGTAGATAAGGTGCGAGGGGCTCCATTTCAATGCAAAACGTGGCGGACCAATGTGTTCTTGAGCATTCACGCCACTCGCAAGTGCCAAGACGGTCAAAGTGCAACACGCTAATTTTATTTGATTCATTTTACAATGGAGATCTCACTTAACTTTACTATGGAACTGTGATCTGAGTAGTCAAACTGGATTATACCATTTGTACCTGTGACAATGAGAATTCCATCGTTCGCAATGGCGTCTATCGCATTTACATCGCTATAATTTTTCAGCAACACTGCATTGTAAGGATTGGCGATGTCGAAAGCCTTCAACCCGCTCTCTCCTTCACAAACAAACAGTAATTGGTTATCAATGCTCAGCCCATACGGCGATTCTAAATTATAGCTGCTTAACAGGAGAGGAGCTTCAGGATTTTTTACATTGATGATATCTAGTGTATTTTGATCGGCATCGCGACAGTTGTTAGTTCTGACTGTAACAAATGCCAGTGTGTCCTGAACAACAACAGGATCACAAGCTACAATATGAGAATACTCGGATATATAATTGGGACTTGCAGGGTTCTTTATATCATAGATGACCATTGCACTGTTTGTTCCAATGTATAATCGATCGTTGAGAGCGAAAATCGTTTCTACACCGGGACCAATATGCCGGGAGTTGATCCGTTCAAATGTCCCGTTGTCCATGATTTGAAAAACATTGAGGTCTTCGTCATCAACCGAAAACAAATGCGTATCGGTAGCAGCGAACCTGGCCAGCGAACCACTTTTACCGGTAAATTTTCCAGGCGTTCCGTCGTCGTCGCAGGAAAATGTCGCCATAGCAACAATCAATAAAAGTAATGTCCTGAATGGCATTATCTGAAACATTTTGGATTATTAATGGTCGCAATTTCCCAGCCGATCACAATGCCTTTTGACGCATCGACACATTCGAAGTAGCTTTGAGTGCCTGGCGGTATTCGCTGCATCCAGGTTTGTTGCTTTGTGCGACTTAAGACAGTGGGGTTCTGCCAGTCCGATACGTCGACGGCAACCAGGTCAGCAAGGTGGTCGGCGTACAATACATTATTTTTTACAAATACTTCAGTGTTGCCAATCATTTCCAGGAATCCCAACTGTACAGGATTCGTCGGATCAGAGTTATCAAAAACATGTATCCCTTTGAATTTCTCGTTGATGAGCAGATAATTTGAAACGATGTGTATTTTACCTGGAGTTTGCAGCGGCCGCGCCTGCTTAAAAGCGATATCCGACTCAGATGGAGATGCATACATTGGCCTGTAGCCGTCAACGGTACCTACTGGAAAGGCGGGTGGGTTGGGGTCAGGACCACAATTTTGTAAGAGGATCGTCAAACAACATGCGCAAACGACCAGAGTACAAGTTAATTTCATAGGCAGGTGATAAATTACACAATTGAATGCGATTCCCAATTCCGGTTCACCTATATCAGCCCCATAGCATTATACAAGTTAAGACACTGTCAACCTTGTATTGGTTGTCTTAATTATAAGAAAATTATGTGGATGCAACTTCTTCCATTATGCGTAGTTACTGGGATGCACGATCGTAAAGGTACGTTAGTTCGGCGCGCGGCTGTCTGCTGAAAGCTGTCAGCTGTCAGCTTCTATTTATCCAGCCATTTTTTGAAATCACTCACCTTCTCCCGGCTTACGATAAGGTCCAAATGATTCACATGGTTGACCTTTATTCCGAGCCGGCTAGATGAATAATTATAGATATCCTGGATTGCATTTATATGAACAAGATAGTTTCGGTTGATGCGAAAAAATTTCTCCGGGTCGATCAGTTTTTGAACCTGATCAAGAGAATAATCCAAACTGAAATTTTTGCCACCACCTGTCTTTAAAAAGACAGCGCGTTCCATTATGTAGAAACATAGAATATCGTCCACCGGAATGGATTGAAAGTGATTACCGGTTTTTACAAAAAAACGCGCCTTAAAATTTTTGATTAGTTCACCAGACAAGTCACGCATATGCTGACTTGTAGTAAACCCTTCTTTATAAATCGAATTGTATTTCTGTAGAGCCCTTATTAATGATTCCTTTTCGATTGGCTTCAATAAATAGTCAATACTGTTCACTTCGAAAGCGCGTATAGCGTAACTGTCATAGGCAGTTGTAAAAATGATCGGGGTTTTAATTTTTACGGCGTCGAATATTTCAAAGCAAATTCCATCATCGAGTTGAATGTCCATGAAGATCAACTCCGGAGTTGGGTTGGAATGTATCCAATTGATGGATCCAATCACGGATTGTTGTTTGCTAACGACTTCGATACTAATATCCAACTCGGTCAGTAACCGCTCAAGTTTTTCAGCCGCCAGTGTTTCGTCTTCTATGATAACGACCTTCATGCCTCTTTTTTCAGAATAGGTAATTTAACGCGAAAATTTGCTGGCCCTTCGTTTATAAGAACTTCTTTCCGCATGGTGAGAAAAACTCTTTCTTTAAGATTTTTTAGTCCGACCTTTGACGATGGCTCAAGGCTTATTTTTTTCTGGATGTTGTTTTCTACAACTACAGTGTTATCATCCTCCAGGTAGATTTTAATATTTAGCGGACGTTCCCGTGAGGCTGCATTATGTTTCAGTGCATTTTCAACGAGAAGTTGAATTGACACTGGTATAACCGAATAACAATGAGGATTATTTACATTGACTTCCAGATTAATTTTTTCCTCATCCCGGATTTTTTGAAGGAAGAAGAAATCTTCGATAAAATTAAGTTCCTCATCAAGGCCCACCATATCCATATCCGTTTTTTCGAGGACATAACGGTAGATCGTCGAAAACTTAGTGATGAACCTGTCTGATAGTTCAGGATCCCTTGGAATTAAAGACGATAGGGTATTCAAACTATTGAAGAGAAAATGCGGGTTTACCTTGTTTTTCAGACTCTCATATTGAAAGATAAGTTTTTCTTCCCGCAACTTTCGTTCTCTTTTGAGGGCATTATTCCATTCCATGTAAAAGAATGCAACAGACGCGATGCTAATCGATATCAGCCATGAAAGTAGAAATTGTTGCAGACCATCTGAGAGGAAATCGGCTACAATCTCGGAATAGTTACCTTCGCTAAAAACCATTGGTATTGCAACTGCCAGAAAGACAAATGCCGTTCCAACGGTCAGTACTATCAGGTAAAAGATCGAAAGTCGAGTAATAATTCTCTTTTTATAATTGTCCCCGAATTTTTCCCTGCCAGTTGAAAAAATTCTGAGTGCAATCACTAAAAATATCTCAAGCTCGATAACCACAAACGCCAAAGTGAGGAGAAATGTATTGGGTACCAACGTCCCACTCCATAATAAATTAAAGAATCCGGTAATAAGAATGCCGGCAAGGAGTATTTTTAGATGATATGCGACTTTCGGAGAAAGATTGAAATTGGGCAAAGCGTTTTCAGACATCTGCCTCAATTTAGTTTTTCAAACTGAATTATTCTTGTCGTATTCATCAATTGACCTGGCTGGTTTGCAAAGCGCATGTCCATTACTACGTCTTCATACATAGTTGCATGTTCAATTTGTTTGTCCGATAGCGAAATCCAGATGGTGCCCCAATAGTGACTTCTGCCTTTTATTTTTAATTGCTCTGTATCCACGGAAAGCGGGTTATCCATTGTACGGTATTCAATCAGTGCACATATTTCATCATTCATCTGCGAAATGCCTGTCCATAGTAAATGAACATCTTTGTTTTGAAAGGTTCCTTCGCCGGCAAGCGCCATTTCATCGTCGAGGTTTGCTGGTCGGTAGATTTGATTGAGCTTAAGCGAATCAAAATAGACCCAGGCAAAACTTTCAATCGCAAGCATATCCCACACCAAATTTTTTGAATGGAAACTGTTTGGTGGAAAGTTTGGAAACGAAGTTGCGTCCAACATTTTGTCAGACGGCTTGTATGTAAAATTTTCCATATAGTCCTGGTTCATTGGATGCGTAAAAGAACCTTCGCGAGTGGTACCATTTGAAATGCTTACGCGATTCCATTTAACAGCTCCATTCTTAAAACCTCTTGTGTAATTGCCGGTTACACGCGTCTTGTTAACAAAGTTTCCAAATATATCACCATTGAAATAATCTGCTGTTACTTTGTAAACCTGTGGTTGCTTCTCTATCAAATGCAAGTTTCGCGGTAGGCCGTTCAAGTATTCGGTAGTACTTTTTTGCGCCAGTACGGCATTCGCATTTAGCACTATGATTAGAATTGATAGAACACTTGTTTTCATTTGCTTTAGACATTTAGTTAATCCATTAAAAATCCGAAGACAGCGAAGATTCGCGAAACAATAATTGCAGAGTCGTGGAATTGCGGTGCTGAGTCGTAATTGCGAGTCAAGTTTTGGCTCAGATTCAAAACATAGTTTCCTCAATCATTCACATTTTACCTTGTCGAATAGCTGGTTATTTGTGAATTTTGATGCGAATTAATTCAGAGACATACATCAGCTTCTCGATTAAACTATATGAATTCAGTTCCAGAGTTCTATACTTAGTTTAAGCGAGTTACCATCATTTAAAGCTATAAAAATCTTGAATCGGACGGCTAGCGCAAAGTCAACTAAGCATAAAAGGAATATTAATCGCACACTCTATGTCTCAAGTCTGGCGTTGATCAATTCCATACTTGTAGGATTCATTGCAAAAGGCCTCGTATTACTAATTAACTTTTTCACTCAACTTTCTTTCTTTGGTCGCCTTTCATTTCATGAAATCTCACCTGCAGAGAATTCGTTAGGCTGGTTTGTAATTATTGTTCCTGTCATAGGAGGATTACTTGTAGGGGTAACGGCTCGATTCGGTGCTCCAGCGATAAGAGGCCACGGCATACCCGAAGCCATGGAGAAAATTGTTAAAGGCGAAAGCAAAATTCACCCATTAATAACGGTACTAAAACCATTGTCTTCAGCAATCTCAATCGGGACAGGTGGACCTTTCGGTGCCGAGGGACCTATTATTGCAACAGGAGGTGCACTTGGTTCTTTTTGTGGCCAGACGCTCCACATTACGTCGCAGGAAAGAAAAGTGTTGCTTGCCGCTGGAGCAACGGCCGGGATGACTGCCATATTTGGAACGCCATTCGCGGCCATACTTTTGGGCATAGAATTATTGTTGTTTGAATTTTCTTCCAGGAGTTTTGTTCCGGTCATGGTTGCCTGTGTAACGGGTGCCTGCATGCATTTTTTACTTTTCAGTAGTAGTCCAACTTTTCCGATGCCTGAAGTAGCCCAGGTTTCCACTGGCTCGATCGTTGGCTACGCAGCCATTGGTTTAATCGTAGGTTTTTTGTCAGTAATAGTTTCGAAGGCAATTTACAAAGTCGAAGATCTGTTTGAGCAGTTGCCCTTCCATTGGATGTGGTGGCCGGCAATAGGCGGTTTGGCTGTCGGTATCATAGGAGTATTCGCACCGAATACGATGGGTGTCGGCTACGAAAATATAACGCATGCGCTATCTGGTCAGCTTTCAATTTCCGTCCTCGTGTCTCTTTGCTTTTGGAAGTTTGTTTCCTGGGCCATTGCGCTGGGGAGCGGTACGTCCGGCGGGACGCTTGCACCATTATTGACCATAGGTAGTGCGGTCGGCTGCTTACTTGGCATGGCTGGACAAAAGTATTTTCCGGAAGCAGGTATCATGTTACCTCTTGCGGCGCTGGTCGGTATGGCGGCTCTTTTTGCGGGGGCGGCGAGAGCACTGTTGACGTCTATCGTATTTGCAATGGAGACAACTATGCAGGAAAGTACATTGCTTCCGCTCATTGCAGGGTGTGTAACATCATATATGGTTTCCTTCATTTTAATGAAGACAACAATTATGACGGAGAAAATTCATCGACGCGGCATAAGGCTTCCTGACAGTTACCACCCGGACGTACTCGAGATGCACACCATTCAGGATGTTCTTTCGTCGGCGAAACACATTCCAACTGTAAGTGCGTCGTGGACAGTTGGAAAACTGAAAGATTGGTTAAAAGGTGACGGAATAACGTATTCGTATAATGCATTTTTGATTCAAGCGGGTGACAAAAAAGAAATCTCGGGAGTCATCAACCGAGAATGGCTGTTTAAAACTGTGTTAGATGAATCAAAGTCAATTGAATCAGTCTTGACGCGAAAGGCATATTCCCTTTATAGCGATAACTCGATACGGCTTGCAGTAGAGTTTATCCTTAAGACCGGCCAGGATGTCCTCCCAATAGAAGACAGGAAATTGCATCAATTGGTCGGTGTGATTAGTGCTGGCGATATATTGAAGAGTTTTGAGCAACGCTTTCGCGAGGAGGATCACATGGAAAAACATATCTCGATCAGTCGGCAGACACGGAGGGCATTAGTAACTGGCAAGAATATTTTTGGCAGAAGAAATTGAGCTGATGGTGTCTGACTTTTGTGCGAGTCACAACGTCGAAGAAGGAGGCACAACGAAATCACGAAGATTGTATAACAGTCCCTTCAAGTTTCGTCACTATTTACCCTACTCCTTTCCAATATAACAAAGTAGGATTAATCAATAGCCTACTAGTTGACCTCACCATTAAACCGTGAGTGGTCGAAAATTTTTTTTAAAAATCAGACGAAATAAACTTCGACCGACATACCCTGGGAGTTCGATTTCCACTTGGAATATAGGAGGGATTCAATACAAAAATTGGTATTCAATATCTTGTATAGACAATGATCTAATCCCCTGTATGCAAACGTTTGCATAAATACTCCAAAGCTAGTTACCTTTGTTTTCTCAACAGTCACTTGCAATCCACCGCGCGGAATCTAGGAAAGAGCTATCAAATTTTAGTTTATGCGAAATCTACGGACTACTTCAACGGATGAAATCATATCGTTCATCAGTGCAAAAAATGTTTATTATCAATTGCCGCCCGAAGCGTTGATAGATCAAACTCTTGAATTAGGACAAGGTGAACTTAGCGATACAGGAGCGTTAGTAATTTCTACTGGAGAATTTACGGGACGTTCACCAAAAGACAGATTTATTGTAGTGGACCCTATGACGGAAAATACCATTCATTGGAATCAGTTTAATATTCCCATTGGCGAAAAGTTTTTTGACATTCTATATCGTAAGATCTGCGCTTACCTTCATGATAAGCCGGTCTGGATCAGGGACTGCATTGCCTGCGCGCATCCTGACTATGCAATACCTGTTTGTGTTGTGAACGAAACGCCATGGTCAAACCTGTTCTGTTATAATATGTTTCTGCGGCCTGAAAAGAATATAACCAAAAGGACTTCCGGTACATGGACCGTTATTCAGGCGCCTGGATTTTATGCCAATCCGAAAAGTGACGGCACAAGACAGCATAACTTTTCCATCATAAACTTTTCTAAAAAAATAATTCTTATTGGAGGAAGTGCATATACCGGCGAGATAAAGAAGGGTGTGTTCACTGTTCTTAATTATTTGTTGCCAGTTCAACACGGAGTGTTAAGTATGCATTGTTCGGCAAACATTGGACCCGTCAATGATACTGCTATCTTCTTCGGTTTAAGTGGAACCGGAAAAACAACTTTGAGTACCGACGTCGATCGAAGATTGATCGGTGACGATGAACATGGTTGGACCGATTCCGGTATTTTTAATTTTGAAGGTGGTTGTTATGCAAAATGCATCGGCTTGACAGAAGAAAAGGAGCCTGGAATCTATAGGGCTATCAGGAAGGGAGCTTTGCTGGAAAATGTTTCATTCTTCCCAAATACGAGTACGGTTGACTACGCAAATTCGACAATCACTGAGAACAGCCGCGTTTCATATCCGATTCACTTCATCGACAAGATTGCAACGCCATCGCTGGGCGGCATTCCTGAAAATATTTTTTTTCTAACATGCGATGCAACGGGGATATTTCCACCCATAGCAAAGCTTAGCTCTGAGCAGGCAATGTATTACTTCATATCCGGATACACGGCGAAAATCGCGGGAACGGAAGCGGGTATTGTCGAGCCACAGAGCACCTTCAGCGCATGTTTTGGCGCGCCATTTATTCCATTGCATCCTTCTAAATACGCAAAGATGTTGGGGGAAAAGATCCAACGCCATAATACCAGGGTTTGGTTGATCAACACAGGTTGGACCGAAGGCTCTTATGGTACCGGCAAAAGAATTCCGCTGGCATACACAAGGGCCATGATTAAATCAGCGCTAAACGGCAAACTTGATGACGTGCAAACAGAGAAGCATGCGGTTTTTAATTTTATGATTCCAACTGAATGCGCGGGAGTACCAAGTGAAATATTGAACCCTCGTGCAACGTGGACGGACAAGGACCATTATGATAAAAAAGCGAAACAGCTTGCCTCTGAGTTCAAGGCCAATTTTGAAAAATTTCGGAGCCAAACCGACGCATCCATTGCCGACGCAGGTCCCTTATAAGATTGCATTGCTGAGTTGTTAAGGTCAAATTTTAATTAATCACAAAAATTCTGGCCAATCATCTTTTCCGCGTTGATAAACTTAAAATCCCGGATTTTGTTAAGTTTACAACGTATGAACCCTTCCGACAGAACTGATAGAGAACTTCTTGATCTGTTAAAAACCGGAGATCGTCATGCGTTTTCAATTATCTACGATCGGTTTTTTTCTCCGATGTATAACACTGCGATCAGGATTCTTAACGATGCTGAGCTTGCCAAGGATGTAATACAGGATGCGTTTATTATGTTGTTTGAAAAGGCTGACCAGCGAACTATTTTAAATCTTCAGGCTTATCTTTTTCAAACTGTAAAATACCGGTGCTTCATGCACTTGCGCGCCGGCCGCATTTCTCAGAAACATCTTCAGCTGATGAATTTGATCATCGAGTCAAATGAATTGGAGGAGGAGTTCGATGCCAAGGAACTACAGGAAAAGCTTGATGAAAGCATTGCGAGTTTGCCGTCGCGATGCCGCGAGGTATTTTATTTAAGCAGATTTGAATGTCTACCCAATCGGGAAATTGCATCGAGATTGAAAATCTCAAGCAAAACTGTAGAGAATCAGATTACGAAAGCATTGAAGATACTGCACACCTCGGTCGACAAGCTAGCCCTTGTCATCTTTTTTACCGGCCTTTAAGCCACATTCTTACCGCCTTCAAAAAAGTTTTTTTTTACTCATAGGGGATATTTCAATCGTGTGCAACTAATAGGTACATGAAAATGAGTAAAGAGGATTTTGAGGTACTTTTAGACAAGTACCTTCAAGGCAATGCGTCGCCGGATGAAGTTAAATTATTGGATCAATTCTTCGATTCATATCGCAATCAAGATGGCGATATTGAATTGGTAAATGAAGAAATCAAAGGAGAGATCCTTCATAATATTTTGATTTCGGCTGGCGAAAAGAAGAGGATTCTCGCCAAACCCACAGCTACGGTTTGGATTCGCGTTGCGGCAATGATTTCTTTTTTTCTTGTTGCCTCCTATTTTATATATGGTAGGTTGGAACGAAATCAGCAACGTTCAACGCCACCGCTAGCCGTAAAACTTAAGGAACTGCGTACGCTAAAAGGTCAAAAGCTGGATATCAAACTTTCCGATGGATCGCGTATCAGACTGAATTCCAATACTAAAATTTCATATCCGTAAAAATTTAGCAATGATAAACGCGAGGTGTCACTTGATGGGGAAGCTTATTTTGAAATCGTACATGACGCCCAGAGACCATTTATTGTTCGTACTGCCCATGCAAGCACGAGAGTTTTGGGTACTTCTTTTAATGTGCTTGCTGGAACAGAATCCACAGCGGTCACATTAGTCGAAGGCAAGGTAAACGTTTCTTTACCGAACGGGGCTTCTACCACACTTACGCCCAACCTACAAGCAACAATCTCCCGCGAATCGCAGCAGATTGATACGCGTGAAGTTGATGTCACAAAATTTACAGGATGGAAAGACAACACGCTTGACTTCGACAATATTACTGTTAAGGAGGCTTTCGCAATCATTGAAAACTGGTACAACGTAGAAATCAATGTCGAAGAGCAGCAAT
>CAMLER010000011.1 GCA_946478915.1 uncultured Chryseolinea sp. | reverse complement strand
TGCGGCGGAACACGCCATGATCAAAAAGAAAAGATTAAAGTGCTTTAGGTTAAGCTTCAATACTTTAAGCGCTTTTCCCAATTGGTTTTCAGCAGTCTTCTCGGATATTCCTAAGTGGGATGCTACTTCTTTGATCGAAAGATGATCTTCGCGACTCATCTTGAATATTTGTTTTCTTTTAGGAGGAAGCTTTTGAATCTCTCTCTCCAGCGCCGTGTTTAATTCGTTCATTAAAACAGTTTCCTCGGTGGAATTATCAAGCACAAGTTCGGATCGAATTTGAGCTTCAGCGTACAACCTACGCGACATCTCCTTCTCCAGGTGATTTATTACCTTGTACTTAACCGCCGTTACAAGATAGGAGGATAAAACATCAATTTTCGCTGTATGTCTATTAACCCAAAGAGAAGTAAAAATATCCTGCACAATTTCTTCCGCGGTTTCCCGCGACATTAGCCTTTTATATGCCGCCGAATAAAGCTTCCTCCAATAGCGCAGATAAATTTCTTCAAATGCCCCTAACTCCTGCTGTCTCAAGAGCTTGAGTAATGCCTCGTCGGAATATGTTTTAAAATTCTTCATCGGCCAAGAAAGGGTCTGATGACGAAAGTAGAAAATTTTTCGAAAGAAAACGATTGCGCGTTCCTTTTTTCGTTTTGGAAATGACAGGCTGATGTCGTTGAATCATTAGAAACAATAAAATGATCCGCCTGTTTATAACTAAATGGGATCGTTACATCATTGTGTTTCCGATACCACGTTAATTCAGATACCTTAGCACTTGCTAGACATGCTGAGGATATTACATTTGCAACTTTCACACTAACTCAATAATTATGAAAAGAAAAGCAACAGCGATTTGGAACGGTTCCGGAAAAGAAGGCACTGGAAATCTTACCACTCAAAGCACTATCCTCGACAAGACTCAATATTCATTTAACTCCAGATTCGCAGAAGGTAAAGGTACTAACCCGGAAGAATTGATTGCTGCCGCTCATGCCGGCTGCTTTAGCATGAAACTAAGTTTCGTTCTGGGTGAAGCTGGTTTTACACCGCAACAAATTACAACTGATTGTACAATCACCATTGATGACGGCACAATTACACAATCACAATTAGTGCTAAAGGCGAAAGTACCTGGAATCACAGAAGAAAAGTTTAAAACTTGCGCTGAGGACGCAAAGGCGAACTGCCCTGTCTCCAAGTTGCTCAATACAAACATTTCACTAACCGCAACGCTGGAGTCGTAAGTCGAATCATTCAGCAATTTGCTGACGTGATATTTTGCCAGTAAGGAAACCTAAGGGAAAATCTGAAAGTATCTCGCGAAGCGAAATCTGATCGCTGATATCCATGAGCGTTCCTGTAAATATGTTGGTCCAGCGTCCCGAAAGCGTGACGGGTACCGAAATCGATTCGTCTGACCATCCATTCTTACCGGCTAATGCGACTGGCACAACAATTAATACGCATTCGTCATTGTAACAACGAGCGAAGGCACACGCAACGGGATGACTACCTGAAACCTGAAGAGGCAGGTATTCCCCGTGCGTAAAGATCTTGTTGTTATCCCTTCTAAAGCGCAATGCCCTTCTGCCTACAAAAAATTTTTCAACACCCTGTTCGCGAAGTTCACGTAAATATGAAAAAAGATCCGTTGGGTCACCTTTCTCTTTTTCGCGTATTTGGTCCAGAAACGTTTTTCTGATATCGTAATCAACTGCACGCCTATTGTCCGGATCAACATAGCTAAGATCCCATTGCTCACAACCCTGGTAGACATCCGGAACCCCCGGAGCCGTGATCTTTATTAGCATTTGACCCAGCGCATTCGCATTCGCATACGGCAAGATGACTTTCAAGAATTGGGTTACATCACCGATAAATTCCTTGTTATGATAGATGATCTTGTCGATAAATTCTTTGCAGGCATTTTCGTACGCGTCATCAGGCGATTCCCAACTCGTATTTATCTTCGCTTCCCTCAATGCTTTTACGAGATATTCCTGCAAGCGATTTACCCACGTTTCAGATGGCTTTAAATCTTCAGGAAACCCGCCCACTATGGACTGATATATGAAGTACTCGTCATTCACTGTGGGTGCAGCATGCCCGTTGAGGATAGTGTGTGCGTTGCGATTCATCTGAAACCATTTTTCCACCGCGTCAATCCACTGGTCCGGGATCTCACTGAGTACGTTTAATCTTATTCGAACGTCTTCTCCGCGCTTGGTGTCATGTGTCGCTGTCGTATTCAGGGAAAAAGGCGTAGTCTGCTGACGAAGTACCATGCGCGCATGAAAATCTCTAATTGATATACCCATTGCCGAAGGCGAGTCACCCACCTCGTCATGGGAGATCAAAGGATTATAAACATAGAAAGTGGTGTCTTCAACCCCCTTTGCAGTCAAAGGTCCGGCATATTGCATCATCCTTTTTAGAAAGTCCAGTATTTTGCCTTTCTGATCCTGAGCAGGAGAGACTAAGAGTTCATTGAAATAGTTCAACGCGGAGACACACGAAGGTGACAAGTGCTTCGCCTTTTGAATTGCCTCGGCCATTATAACAAGATCAGTTCCGACAAGAGGCAGATCGTCAGGATATATACGATAAACCGGCAGCGACACCAGTACAGCGCCTATTGCCTCTTTGATATTCACTCTTTCGAATGACCCTGCGAGGTTCAGCTTATAAAAATAATTTGTAAGATTATCCCATTCCCCTGACATGTAATTGTCCAGTATCATTCTTTTATTTTCATCCACGATTTGCTTATAGCCAGGGAGTTGCGGAACCAGTTTTTCATAGTATTCGACAAGTTTTCTTGCCCCTTTTCTGTCGGTGAATAATTGATTAACATGGGCAAGGAATTCATATCCGCTTGTACCCTGTAATGGCCAACTTAATGGTATGGTCTCCTTCGCTTCGAGGATTTTTTCAGCAATGATATAGCAATTATCACCGAACATGGCTCTCAGTCTTTGGATATACACAGCGGGGTCCTTTAGTCCATCAATGTGATCTATCCGAAATCCCTGAATAATATTTTCCTTATACAATGTCCGAAGGAATGAATGATATTCGTTAAAAACATTCTCGTCCTCCATTCGAAGGCAAATCAATTCATTTACCGTAAAGAATCGACGATAATTAATCTCCTTTTCTGTTCTCTTCCAATGCGAAAGTACATAGTGTTGTCGTTGGAGAATCTCCCATAATTTTTGGCTGTCCGCTTCGACTTCTGTTAATATCTTCCGAATGTTATTTTCTTCTGTTCGTGAAATTGAATTGATCCAACTCGACTTCACTGTTTGCCATGTCTTTAGGTCAGCCCGCGGAGCAGCCCCGGCTTTAAAATGTTCCCACTCGCTCTTTAATTTCTTACCTGCTGACGTAGACAAAATCGAAAACAACTGATCATACGCGCCAACAGACACCGGATATCGCGCATCAAAATATTCAATCACGAATCCAGACTGGGTAAAATTCAGTCTTATCTGTTTGTTTGCAATACAAGTGTCCAAATCATCACCCAAAAACGGCACAAGCAACTTACCGTTTAACGACGGTGAAGGATGATCCCAGTCAATATCAAAATAATGGTAATAGGGAGACAAGGGGCCGCGTTCTAATACATCCATCAATCTGGAATTGGAAACATCAAACGCCATATGGTTCGGCACGATGTCTTGCAGCCACGTCATCCCTTTCTTTTTTAATCGTTGAGCCAACAATTTAAGTTCATCAAGGGAACCGATTTCCGGGTCAATGGTGTGGGGATCTGTAACATCATAGCCATGTACGCTGCCCTTAGTAGACTTCAGAATCGGAGACGCATAAATCGTCGAGATTCCAAGATCGTGCAGGTAGTCAACAATGCCATTGAAACGATCAAAAGTAAAATCTTTATTGAACTGAATTCTATAGGTGGAAGAAGGGATGAACATAGCTAAGATTCAAAAATTATAACTGATTCAGGTCCCATCACTACCGAATCCTTCGTCAGGTTAAAGGTTGGAATTTCTGTACGGTCGGATTTCCAATGCGGAGCAGAAGAATCGAAAATCATCTTTAACCCGACGAGGTCCGGATAAGAAAAGCGAGCGACATTTTTTTCGAAATTGAAAAAGATTAACAGGTAGTCTGATTGGAATGTGCGCTCAATACCGATAATATCACGTTCTGGGATTCGAACTACATTAACATTTTTTCGCTCGTAGCCCTTCATAGCAATCCGCTCCTTCCGGAACGCTATTAAGAATTTATAAAATGAGAAAAGGATAGCGTGTTCGCCGTCATCTTGTTTCCACGACAGCTTGCATCTAATGAACGTTTCTTCGTTTTGAGGGTCAGGGACATCCCCCTGCCAACCGAAGTATGAAAATTCCTTTTTCCTTCCCTCCCGAACCATCCCCACCAGGGTTTCATCTGTATGGCTTACGAAATATTGGAAAGGATTTTTTTCACCGTATTCTTCCCCCATAAACAAAAGAGGGACATGGGGTGAAAGGAGCAACGCGGCGGCTATCAGCTTCAGACCTTCAAAAGAGAGCTGCGTGGTGATGCGATCGCCCAGCATTCTGTTTCCGATCTGATCGTGATTTTGAACAAAGGCTACGAATTGACTATATGGATTCTGTTCGGGATGCACACCAAAGTGTTTCTTCCTATGTTTGGAGTACTGACCTGTATAGACATAGGAATTCTTAAAGGACTCGATAAGATGCTCAATGGTGCCAAAGTCTTCATAGTATCCGTCTACCTCCCCTGTTACCAGGGCATGAACCGCGTGATGAAATTCGTCTACCCATTGGCCGTCCAGACCATAACCACCTTTTGAGCGCGGACTTATGTAACGTGGATTGTTTAGATCGAACTCAGCGATCAAAACCTTTTTTCTGCGTGACACTGTTTCTATCTGCCGCGTTTTTTCGGAAAGGACTTCAATAAAGTGTCTGGCGCTAAAATCCCAAATTGCGTGTACAGCATCGAGCCGAAGCCCGTCGATGTGGAAATTTTCGAGCCACATCGATGCGTTTTGCCAGTAATAACTCCTTACACCATCACAAAACGCATCATCAAAATTTATTGCCTTGCCCCAGCCGGTTTTATACTTATCCGTAAAATAAGGGCCAAATTCTCCTATATAATTTCCTTCCGGACCCTGATGGTTGTAAACAACATCAAGTATAACAGCGATGCCCCTGGAGTGCGCCTCATTGACCAATTCCATCAGGCCAATAGCCCCACCGTAGTCATGATGCACAGCAAAAGGATAAACGCCGTCATATCCCCAGTTTCGATTGCCTGGAAATTGTGAAATGGGCATCAATTCGATTGTATTGACTCCAAGCTCCTTGAGATAGTCAAGCTTTCTAACAACACCTTGAAAAGTACCTTCCCGCGAAAAAGTACCGACGTGAAGTTCATAGATGATCATTTCCTCTAAAGGTATTCCACTCCATGAGTCATCGGTCCAAGGATAGGCATAGTCAATTACAGCAGATGGGCCATGGACTCCTTTCGGTTGCCACCTGGATGCAGGGTCGGGTAATATCTTTTCGCCATCGAGCCTGAAATTGTATAGCGTACCCACCTCTACATTTTCAATGCTGATACTCCAATAACCTGAATCGGTCCGCTTCAATGAATGGACACTCCCGCCTATCATCAACTCCACCTTTTTACATACGGGAGCCCAGACTGTAAAAACACATTTGTTCGCTGAGGCCAGCACCGCTCCTACCTCGGGATAATTTTCGCTCATTTATTATGCTTTTGCCATCGTCTCCAACTACTATTGCTTGTAACAAAAAGAATGCATGCCTGTTGGTGCATGGCTCGATATTAATTTTACTAAGCTCCGTTGGCACTTATTTACCTTAAGCAAAAAGCCGGGGATTAATCCGGCTTTTCCATTTGTTAGTCTTTTTTAGTGTGCATGCGTATGTGCCACATTGCGTGATGTTGTTTGAGTCATCAATCCTACGCCGATTTCAAGTATTCCGAAAATCAGATGAGGCAGGTAGACAAATTCGCTAAAGCCAAAAATCCAGGGCGATAAAGCCAGGATAATTCCCGAGATTACGTCGAGGGTCAAATGAGTTTTCATGGAAATCGATCTGGAGATGCTGTACTCATAGTCCGTGAAGAGACTATACAAAATAGCGCCGGCACCTAAAATAACAGGGACCCATGTTTCTGCGCCACCTCTGTTGAAATCGAATATCCAGGGTGCCGCAATCAGTAATGCGCCCACAAGGTAATCTAATACCCCATGAACTTTTGTTGGTATGATATTCATAACGTTTGTATCAACTGCTTACCGCCGTTGTGCAAACTCCAAACCAAAAACTAAAGAGCTGATAAATTGCGTCGCTGCTCAAAAACTGTTAATAGTTTACAAGGACGTTCAATAATGTTACAAGGACGTTCAATAATGTGTTGATATCTTGCCTGTGAGGCTCCCCAACATTTTCAGAGTCCGCAATTGATTTTTCCCTGCAGAGACCGACTAATGTAAATAGGGTTCAAAAAACGGCATGGAATTATCTTATGCGAATGCGTGTCTGTACAATTCTCCGAATGACGGCACCATGTTAACTATTAGAATTCGTGATATATAACGCTCAGAGATGAGCGAATTCGATGAATGTACTGATGTTCGGTTGGGAATTCCCTCCACATATATCTGGAGGACTGGGTATCGCAT
The DNA here is from genome assembly GCA_946478915.1 of uncultured Chryseolinea sp. Next base: position 13,861 of record CAMLER010000011.1, on the reverse strand, counting down.
GCCACGGTCTTACAGAAGCTTTGGGCAACGACGGTGTCAACGTATTGTTTGTGGTGCCGACATTGATGGGCGAAGAGCAAATGACACGTGGCAAGTTGATCAACGCCAGTAAAATAGTTGTGCCCATTCAAAAAGAATCCCGAGCAATAAAGTCTACTGCATCTGATCGAGCTACAACTGTTGTCTTGCCTGGCGAACCCAGATCAGTTGCCGCGGACGAAGAGAAACTTACTATGCTGCGCGTGCCGTCGCCACTTTCCCCATATCATTCAAGCGTTGAAAATTGCGAAAGCGTGGAATACATTCACTGGAACCATTCTTTCGAAGAAAAATATTCTATTTCCCGTATATACCCTGCGGCTTCGGACGAAAAATTGGACCCAACTGATGGGATCACATACCATTTCTCAGGATTCTATGGTCCGGATTTAATCGAAGAGGTAAATAAATATGCAATTGTCGCAAATGCTATCTCGACACAATACGCCTTCGATATTATCCATGCTCATGACTGGATGACGTTCAAGGCAGGAATTGAAGCGAAAAAAATGACAGATAAGCCATTAATTGTTCATATACATGCGACAGAATTTGACCGGGCCGGCACCAAGGGACAAAAAGAGGTATATAAACTTGAGCGGGAAGGAATGCTTTTAGCTGATCGGGTAATTGCCGTGAGTGAACGGACAAAAGCAATAGTTGTCCGTGAGTATGAAATACCAGAAGAAAAAATTACTGTTGTTCACAATGGAATTTCACCAACCGGTAACATACCAGGAAAGTTGGAAGCGCCGCTAGGGCCGCATGTCGTAACCTTTCTCGGTCGCATAACTTATCAGAAAGGTCCGCTATACTTTGTTGAAGCAGCTCGAAAGGTGTTGAACCAATTTCCAACGGCGCATTTTTTGGTTGCAGGAGCAGGTGACTTATTGCCTGCCATGATTGAGCGCGTAGCTCAATTGAGGATCTCCACCAACTTTCACTTCACTGGGTTTGTAAAAAAGGAAGACGTCGAAAAGATATGGTCGCTGTCCGGAGTTTATGTTATGCCCTCAGTGTCTGAACCATTTGGAATTACGCCGCTTGAAGCGATACAATCCGGTGTACCGGTAATTATTTCAAACCAGGCCGGCGTGGGTGAAGTAATGCCTCATGCAATAAAAATTGACTTTTGGGACACGGCAGCATTAGCTGAAGCAATATGTAGTGTGCTTAAGTATAAGAGTTTATCGAAGACGCTTAAAAAGAATAGCTCGGCGGAAATAAAAAATATCAGTTGGAAGAAAGCTTCACAAAAAATAAAAACCCTCTATCATGAACTCACCACTTAAAGCGGGTACTACTCATAATTTGATGCTGTATTTTCAGGTGCATCAACCACGTAGACTCCGGTCGTTCCAATTTTTTGATATTGGTTCGCATTTTGAATATTTCGACGACGATCTCAACGAGAAAATCCTTGCCAGAATCGCCCGCGAGTGTTACATCCCCACGAATCGATTGCTATTGAATTTAATTCAGAAGTATCCGGACATACGAATCACGTTTTCGATTTCAGGAACAACAATCGAACAATTTGAGCAATTTGCCCCGGAGGTATTACATAGCTTCAAAGATCTGGCGGACACCGGTGCAGTAGAATTCCTCGCGGAAACATATTATCATTCTCTCTCATGCCTCCTTCCCGGGACCGAATTTGAACTACAGGTGATGAAACATGTTCAAAAGCTGAAAGAACATTTTAACGTAACGCCGCAGAATTTTAGAAATACGGAACTCATTTATAATAATGACATCGGGAGACGGGCATGCGCGTTAGGATTCAATGCAGCTATCACCGACGGAATTGAAAGGGTGCTGTTTAATCGGACCCCACATCACTTATATAGTCATCCTTTAGAGGAAGATTTCAAAATATATCTAAGAAATTATCGGTTGAGCGACGACATCGCATTTAGATTTTCTTCAGGTGCGCTAACAGTTGAAAAATATTTGTCTTGGCTTTCGCAGATGCCTGACGATGAAAGATTGGTAAATCTTGCCTTAGATTATGAAACCTTCGGAGAACATAAAAAGTCAAATACTGGAATTTTTAAATTTCTGGAAGATTTATTGGTGGGAATTTCTAACCATCCAGGCTACTCCATGTTAACTCCGTCGGAGGGTATCAAAATCCTTGACGTTCATAGCCAATTATTTGTCCCAAATTATATTTCGTGGGCAGATACCGAACGTGATCTGTCGGCGTGGCTGGGAAATGATATGCAGCGTGATGCGTTTGACTCTTTAAAGAAACTTGAAAAGAATTTGGAGATTATTAATGATCCTGCCTTAATCCATACCTGGAGACATCTCCAAACCAGTGATCATTTTTATTATATGTCAACAAAAAAAGAAGATGATGGCGGAGTGCATTCATATTTCAGTCCATACTGTTCACCTTATGAAGCTTTCATTAACTATATGAATGTACTATCAGACTTTTCTATTAAAATAAAAAAACGGCTCACGGCTTCTCGTAAGAAACGAGAGCGTAGGTCTTATCAAATTATCTAATGAGCACCACAATAATCCAATCAACACTCGCGAATGCAAAGCCTTCAAAGCTTACCGTCTATCCTGGAAATCCCTATCCATTAGGAGCCACATGGGATGGCGAGGGTGTGAATTTCGCGGTCTACGCGGACAATGCCACGAAAGTAGAATTATGCCTGTTTTCAAGTCCGGAGGATGAAGTTGAATCTTTTAAGATAAAACTAGTAGAGCGTACACATCACGTGTGGCATGCATACTTTCCAGGTATTCAGCCAGGCCAACTCTATGGCTACCGGGTTCACGGCAACTATGATCCGCAGAATGGTCACCGGTTCAACCCCTCAAAACTTCTGATCGATCCTTACGCAAAGGCAGTCGCCGGCACCATTTACTGGAATGATGCTCTCTTTGGATACGAGGTTGGAAATCCCGAGGAGGATCTCAGCTTTAGCGAGACCGACAGCGCGCCATTCCTCCCTAAGTGTGTTGTCGTTGATTCGAGTTTTGACTGGGGAAATGATCGGGCACCAAAAATTCCATATCACCAATCAATCATTTATGAAACGCACGTAAAGGGTTTTACACAATTGCATCCTGAGATACCCGAAGAGATTCGAGGAACGTATGCAGCACTTGCACATCCCGTTACAATCCAGTATTTAAAAGACCTCGGTGTCACCGCTATTGAGTTAATGCCGGTGCATCATTTCGTAGCCGATCGACATTTGAAAGAACGGGGGTTAACAAACTACTGGGGTTATAATACCATTGGATTCTTTGCTCCTGACGCACGATACGCCAGTTGCGGCATTCTCGGCGAGCAGGTCGTGGAATTCAAAAACATGGTTAAGGAATTGCACAAAGCTAATATCGAAGTAATCCTTGATGTCGTTTACAACCATACGGCTGAAGGTAATCATCTTGGGCCCACCCTTTCCTTTAAAGGGATTGATAACGCAGCGTACTACCGGTTAACGGAGGATAAACGTTATTACATGGACTACACAGGTACGGGAAATACTCTGAATGCAAATCTGCCGAATGTGCTGAGACTAATGATGGACAGTTTACGTTATTGGATTCAAGACATGCACGTTGATGGATTCAGGTTTGACCTGGCCTCAACACTGGCGCGTGAACTCCACGAAGTAAACCGTCTCAGTGCCTTTTTTGATATCATTCACCAGGATCCGGTGATCTCACAAGTAAAACTAATAGCCGAACCGTGGGATGTGGGCGAAGGTGGATACCAGGTTGGAAAATTTCCGCAGGATTGGGCCGAGTGGAACGGGAAATACCGGGATTGTATTCGAGACTATTGGCGTGGAGCGGATAGTGTACTCGGCGAATTTGCAGCGCGGTTTACAGGCAGCCCCGATCTCTATGAAGGCGATTACCGTCGGCCGACCGCAAGTATAAATTTCATTACCGCTCACGACGGATTTACTCTTGAGGATTTAGTATCATACAACGAAAAGCACAACGAAGCCAACGGTGAGGATAACATGGACGGCGAAAGTCATAATCGATCCTGGAATTGTGGAGCAGAGGGACCAACGGATGACCCGCTAATCCTGGATTTACGCAAACGTCAAAAAAGAAATATGATTACGACGTTGTTCCTGTCACAAGGCGTGCCCATGCTGGTTGCTGGAGATGAATTCGGACGAACTCAACAGGGAAATAATAATGCATATTGTCAGGACAATGAAATTTCCTGGTTGCATTGGGATAAAGCGGATAGCGAATTCCTTGAATTCACCCGCAATATTATTAAGCTAAGGAAAAATCATCCAAGCTTTTGTCGGCGCCGGTGGTTTCAGGGCCAGCCCATAAAAGGAGTCGGTCTCGAAGATATAGCGTGGTTCCTGCCCGACGGCAGTGAAATGAGCGAAGAACATTGGAACAATGATTTCGCAAAATCACTGGCAATATTTCTCAATGGAAGAGGTTTGCATGCTGTAGGACCAAAAGGCCAGAACATAATGGACGATAGTTTTTATCTAATCTTTAATGCGCATCATGAACCATTGGATTTTAAATTACCGGTTTCAAAGTATGGAAAGTCATGGGACCTCGTGCTGGATACCAGTAAATCCGTTGCAGAAGAACTGAAATTCGACGCGGGCGCTGAACTGACTGCAGAAGGGAGAAGTATAATCATATTAAAACACCCGATATTGTATGGCAACACCGGTGGGGACTCGAAGTAAACTTTTGCGTCCCCTTCCATTTGAGAAAGGCCGGGACGCCGGAATTCTACTTCATATAACATCGCTGCCGTCGCAATTTGGAATTGGTGATCTCGGTCCCGAGGCGAGAAATTTTGTCAACTTTCTTTCAGGGAGCAAACAGCGCTATTGGCAAATCCTCCCGTTGAATCCTGTTTCGTCCGAACAATATTTTTCACCATACAGTTCGACATCAAGTATGGCAGGCAACCCTTTGCTGATTAGTCCGGAGGTGTTGGAAGCAAACGGATTGATCAAAAATTCGGATTTATCTGCTCATCATGTTCCTGCAACCGAACGAGTAGATTTCGAAAGGGCAGCGGAGGTAAGAGATCATTTATTGAAGATAGCTGCAACGAAATTTTTCAAAAACGCGAAACTCACCGCTGCCTTCAACAACTTTTGCAGACGTGAAAGCTATTGGTTAGCAGATTTTGCCCTGTACCAGGCGTTGAAGAAACATCATGACAACAGCCCATGGTTCGAGTGGAAAGAAGAATACAAAATGCGGTCGAGCGAGGCTCTGAATATATTCTCAAAAAAATCTACCGAATTGCGCACGTACATTATGTGGCAACAATACATCTTTTCAGAACAATGGACCAGACTGAAAACTTTTGCTAACAATTCCGGCGTCCTTCTATTTGGCGACCTCCCGTTTTACGTCAGTCACGACTCGTCGGACGTATGGGCTAACCGTGATATATTTAACGTCGATAAAGCAGGATTGATGAAAGGTGTGGCTGGCGTACCTCCCGACTATTTCAATAGCAATGGCCAGTTATGGGGCATGCCTACTTTCAAGTGGGATATTCTTCAGAAACAAAACTATGATTGGTGGATTAAACGGCTGCGCAAAAATATGCAGCAGTTTGATGTGTTGCGCCTCGATCATTTTCGCGCGTTTGCGAACTATTGGGAAGTTCCTGCCGGAGAGCCCACAGCCCGGCGCGGCAAATGGAAGATAGGACCTGGTCATTTATTTTTTAAGACTGTGCAGTCAGCTATTGGCGACGTGAAATTTGTAGCTGAGGATTTAGGCGATATTGATGAGAATGTTTTTAAGCTGCGCGACGATTTCGGAATGCCAGGTATGAAAATATTACAGTTCGCCTTTGGCGATGAAATGGCTGGTTCGGCCTACAGTCCACACAATTATACAACTAACTTCATAGCATATACCGGCACGCACGATAATAACACAACTGTTGGATGGTTTAGAAAAGACATCAAGCGAAAAGAGAAAAAACAGATTTCATCCTATACTGGAAAAGTTGTTGACGAGAACAGTATTCATATTGAGTTATCACGGTTAGCCTATGCTTCGGTGGCTCGGACTGTAATTTTACCTTTGCAGGATGTATTAGGGGCAAACGAAAAAGCAAGAATGAACACGCCCGCTACTACGACAGACAACTGGAAATGGCGATTCAAAAAAAATGCATTGACTCTAACCCTCCAGAAACGTTTGGCCAACTGGGTATCGTTATACAACAGATTTTGAAAATTTACCCGGAAACTTCAATATTTTTCAAGTACTTCTCCAGCAGTTACGCCAGACAATTTATCCGATTTTACGTTCGCTACCCGTATAGCTTCGGCTTATAAGAATCGGAGGCTTTTATCAGAGATTCGACCAATTCGTCGATGTTGATAGGCTTAGCTATATATCCGTCCATCCCGGCCTGAATACACTTTTCTTTATCATCCTGCATAGCATTTGCAGTCATAGAAATGATAACAGGTTGTTGATATTGTTTCATCCTTATCAGCCGCGTAGCTTCCAGACCATCCATTTCAGGCATCTGGACGTCCATCAATATTACTTCATAAAATTTTTCATTAAATTTTTCAATCGCTTCCAGACCGTTTTGAGCAATTTCAACATCACGGTAGCCAAGCTTGTGAAGCACGCGCATCGTCAATTTTTGATTCACCACATTATCTTCCGCAAGTAAAATTTTTAGAGGATATTTCTCTGCGAACGCGCTGGACAAGGTTTTCTTTTCTTTGGATTCTTCAGGTGAACCAGCCATAGCCGTCTCCGGCCGGAGTGCAGACTGTACGACGCGAGACAATTGCTGTTGTTTTACCGGCTTGTTTAGAACTGCAGAGAATAAGTCCGAATGCTTACGCTTACTTTCATCACCGATTGAGCTCAACAAAATTATGGGTACCGCATACTTTTCTTTAATCTGTTGCGACAAATGCAGTCCATCCATGTCAGGCATCTGCATATCCGTAATCACCAAATCAAAGTGTTGGGTCCCTAATATTTCAAGCGCTTCCTTACCAGATGATGCGAGCACGGGAGTAAGTACCCATTGCTCGAGCTGACCTTTCAAAATTGTGAGGTTAGTCATGTTATCATCGACTACAAGCACCCGCTTCCCTTCGTTGCCCGCGGTATTAAAGTGAACATATTGTCGAAGGGATGTGTAACTGACTTCTGTTCTGATAGTAAAGGTGAACATGGTGCCAACACCTGATTCACTCTCGACGCTGATGGTACCACCCATGAGTTGGACAAGTCGTTCACTGATAACCAGACCAAGACCTGTTCCACCATATTTGCGTGTTGTAGAAGAATCAACTTGCGAAAACGCTTTGAAAAGTCGCGAAAGTTTATCCTTAGGAATTCCTATACCAGTATCCTTCACATGAAAAGCAAGATCAAGATTTGAGCTGTCCATTTTCAGCAAATTGACGCTGACGAAAATTTCACCCTGATGGGTAAACTTCATCGCATTACTAATTAGGTTCAACAGGATCTGTCTCAACCTATGACTGTCGCCTACGATCTGAGCGGGTATCTGATAATCGATTTGATAAACCAGATCAAGGCCCTTCTGAGAAGCCTTGGCCGCAAATACATCCATGACTTCCTCTATGCAATGTCGCAGATCAAATGCATGATTATCGAGTTCAAGATTGCCCGATTCTATTTTTGAAAAATCAAGGATATCATTGATAACGGTCAGCAGAGCTTCTCCACTGCTTCGAATGGTGTCCGTGTATTCTTGTTGTTCTTGCGTCTGCTGAGTCTCAGCGAGAAGTGCCGCCATACCGAGTACGCCATTCATTGGTGTACGTATCTCATGGCTCATCGTGGCGAGGAAAATGCTTTTTGCTTTATTTGCCTGTTCCGCTTCCCTCCGCGCCTTTTCCGCTTCCGTCTGTTTGATAATGATTTCCTCCTTTTGACGCTGAAGCTCCTCATTAAGGGATTGCAGATATTCGGTCTGTGCCTGCTGCTGTTCGTGAAGCGCCTGCATGTTTTCAGCCTGCGCTTCTACAGCTTCCTTTTGTAATATTAACTCCGTGGTTTTCTCTTTTACCTGTTGTTCAAGTATCAGCTTTTGTTTTCTAACCGTTTCCATCCTGAGCCTGAAAACCAATATGATCAGCCCGATTGTGGCGAGAATACACAAGCCAATAAACCACCACGTTTGCCAAAATGGAGGTGTGATGATAATCCTTATAGAAGCGCCTTCCTCATTCCATACGCCGTCGTTGTTAGAAGCAAGTACTCTGAAAGTATATTCCCCTGGGCTCAGATTGGTGTAGGATGCCTTTCTTTCATAACCCGCATCGATCCAGTTATCCTGAAATCCCTCCATTTTATAACGGTACTGATTTTTTTCAGGCTGTCGATAATTCAATGCAGTAAAATCGAAAGAGAAAACATTTTGAAGATAGCTTAACGTTATTTCTTCCGTTGTGAGAATATTTTCTTTCAGTAGTTCGTTTGACCCGATAGGCACAGGTTTATTGAACACGCGGAAGCCGGTTATACAAACAGGCGGGCGATAGGTGTTTGATTTTATGCTGTCCGGATGAAAAAGATTAAATCCATTAGTGCCACCAAACAACAGCTCACCGGTTGAAAGTTTGTAAGAAGCCCATCGATTGAATTGGTCGCTTTGTAAACCATCGCCTTCAAGAAAATTTTTAAAGACACCATGCTCGGGATCAAAACGTGACAGCCCTTTGTTTGTACTTAGCCAAAGATCACCGGACCTTTCTTCCAAAATGCCGATAACCCCATCGTTGGGCAAACCATGAGCTTGCCGATACGATGTAAACGTTTGTGTCTGGGGATGAAAAAGATTCAGACCCGCATTTGTCCCAACCCAAATACGATTTTTGGAATCTTCGTAAATAGTAAAAATGCTGTTACCGCTGAGATTCCCTTCCTTTCCATTCCACTTGTAATGGGTGAAAACGTTCGTTTCGGGATCATACCTGTCTACGCCATGAAGATCAGTGGCAATCCAAATCTTTCCTTCTGAGTCTTCAAACAAGTATTCAATTGCCGTGCTGGACACTGAATTATGGTCATCTGGGTTGTGAGTGTAGCGAGTGAAATCATCCGTTTCAGGATTGTATTTATTAAAGCCATTCCCCCATGTTGCCACCCAGATATTTCCTTTTCTGTCTACTAGAATATGGAAGACGTTGTTATCACTCAAACTTCGAGGATTTGTCGGATCATGCTTGTAGCGCTTTGTCTTCTTTGTGCGGGGATCATAAAAATTAAGACCTCCTCTCCACATTCCCACCCAAAGACCACCACTGTGGTCCTTCCTAACTGCAAGGACTTTGTTGTTCGAAAACTGGTTTAAATAGTTTGTGAAATTTCTCGTCTTGCGATCGAAATAGTTCAAACTTCCGCCATCCGTTGCCACCCAAAAATTACCATTCGCATCTTCTTCGAAAGAAGTAACCGTGTTATGACTCAGGCTGTTTAAATCCTGTCTGCTGTACTTATAATGATAGAATGGATACTTACCAGGGTCATACACGTTAACACCGCCAAAGCGTGTTCCTACCCACATCCGATTGTTGACGTCGAAGAATACCTTGGTAACAATGTTGCTCTTCAGACTATTTTCCTTTGCCTGGTCCTGAACATATCTTCTGAACGTGCCATCATTACGGTTCATCTTATTTAATGAACCATCGATCGCGACCCAAAGGACACCTTCGCGATCCTGCGTTAAGTTGTGCACATAACTACCTCCCAGACTCTGAACATCATTGGCTGCACTGAGATACCTCGTGAATCCTTTCGTAGATCTCATCTTGTTCAAACCATTATCAAATGTTCCAATCCAAAGAGTTCCTTCTCTATCTTCAAAAAGCGCTGTCAACCGGTTTGAACTTAACGAAGAAACGTCATTCGAGTCGTGAAAAAAGTTCTCAAATTCTCCATCGACCATCTTGCTGAGTCCTCCTGATGTGGCCACCCAGATTTGATTTTTGGAATCTTCTATTCCAGCGCTGATATTGCTATTAGCCAGCGACTTTGGATTACCTGGTTCATGAAAAATACGTCTGAAAGTTTTCGATTCGCTTTCAAAAACATTCAGTCCATGGGCTGTTCCAATCCAGACATTCCCTTTCGAATCTATCCAAATACTGGTGATATCATTATTACTGAGTGATCGCGGATTATTTTCATCATTTAAGAATCTTTCAAAAGTATCAGTCGTGCGGTTATAGTAATTCAAACCAAACCGTGTTCCGACCCATAGGTTACCCTCTTCATCCTGGGTAATGCAGCGAATGTTGCTGTTGCTTATTGTTGTTGAATCAAGTGGATTGTTCCGATATACATTGAATGAATATCCGTCATAGAGGTTAAGGCCATCTTCGGTAGCTATCCAAATGAAGCCATAATTGTCTTGCAAGATATCCCATACGTTGGACTGGGAAAGCCCCTGACGCGTAGATAGGTGCTGAAACTCCAGGTCCTGGCTGGTTCCTGCAGCACTGCAAAAAATAAGGATCGTTATCGTGATCCATGCAGAAGGTTTCAAATATTTCATTTATTGCTCAGACATCGTCCATTGTTTGCACATATAGCGTCCATCCTCACACTTCAACAAGCGCGGAATTTATGAATCTCCACTGCCTTTTCCAATGCAGCCATCAAAGCCTCCAATTTTATCGGCTTTGTGACAAAATCATTCATACCTGCATTAATACATAACTCGCGATCGCTTTGCATTGCGTTTGCCGTGACTGCTATGATCACCGGCTGTTGCAACATCTCCTTTCGGATTTGCCTTGTTGCCTCAAGTCCGTCCATCTCCGGCATCTGCATGTCCATCAGGATCACCTCGTAGAATTGCATTTTCAATTTCTCAATTGCCTCCAACCCATTTAACGCGACGTCTATTTGCTGATAACCTAATTTATTAAGAATACGAATTGCTAATTTCTGATTAATAATATTATCCTCTGCCAGGAGAATTCGAAGCGGAAATCTTTTTGCAAAATCTTCCGATAAAACGTGCTGACCATTTTGTACCGACGGTACCTTCCTCTCTATCTTAAAAGCCTCCCGGATATGCTGTGCTAACTGCAGCTGCTTAACCGGCTTATTCACAACGGATGTAATTATGTCAGGATGCGTCTTTTTGCTTTCGTCACCAATTGAACTTATAAGAATAATTGGCAAGTCAGGATGTTTGAGACGTATGCTTTTTGAAACTTCCAACCCACTTATATTGGGCATATGCATGTCGACGAGCGCAAGATCAAATCCATTTTTACCATTCAATACCTGAAGGGCCTCATCACCTGAGAAGGCCAACGTCGCCGAAAGCTTCCATTGCTCCAATTGCGTTTTCAAAACCCGAAGGTTGGTTTCATTCTCGTCAACTATCAAAACCTTTTTTCCATCATATCCGGTTAGAACCGGAAGTTGGATCGAGGCTGTCTGTTCGCCGGTTTCACAACAAATGTTGAAGTGAAAAGTTGTTCCATTCCCCGGTTGACTTTCAACCGAGATTTTACCTCCCATAAGTTCCACCAGTCGTTGACTTATTACTAAACCTAATCCAGTCCCGCCATATTTTCGGTTGGTAGCTGAGTCTACCTGAGAGAACGCCTTAAAAAGTCGCGATAACTTATCAGCAGGGATACCGATCCCAGTGTCGCGTACGTGGAATGCAATATCCAGAAAATTGTCTTTTGATTCATTGAGATCTATACCTACAAAAATTTCCCCACGGGTGGTAAACTTGACAGCGTTGCTTATGAGATTTATGAGAATTTGTCTTAACCTATGCTGATCACCTTTAACATGAGCGGGAATATTATGGTCAATCTGATAAATAAGATCAATAGCACTCTCCGATGCTTTTGCTGAAAATACATCCATGACCTCCTCAATGCACTTTCTGAGTTCGAAAGATTGTTTTTCAAGCTCAAGATTGCCTGAATCAATTTTAGAAAAATCCAGGATATCATTAATCACGGTTAACAAAGCCTGACCACTGCTTCTTATCGTTTCTGTATATTCTCTTTGTTCTTCTGTCTGATCCGTTTCCGCCAAAAGATACGTCATACCTAACACGCCATTCATGGGAGTTCGTATCTCGTGGCTCATGGTTGCGAGAAAAATACTCTTTGCCTGATTTGCCTGTTCTGCCTCCCGCCTTGCTCGTTCAGCTTGTTCGCGTTCGATTTCCAGGGCTTCCTTCTGCTGCATCACTGCCGCGGTTTGTTTTTTCACTTCCTTTTCAAGCGCAAGTTTCTGCCCGTTAATGATACTCAGCCTAATCCTGAGAAAACTATAAATGGCAGCCAACAATGCAGCAGCTACAATACCTTTAAACGTCCAGGTCCTCCAGAAAGGTGGTGTAATGATAATTTGAACAGCTGTGCCTTTCTCGTTCCAAATACCGTCGTTGTTGGAACCTTTCACCCGAAAAATGTATTTGCCTGGATTCAGGTTGGTATAAATCGCCTTGCTGGCGTTGGTGTAGATCCACTCACGATCAAAGCCCTCCATCGTATAAGCATATTGATTCTTTTCAGAAGACGTGTAGTTCAGCGATGCAAAATCGAATGAAAAAACAGACTGCTTATACGACAACGTGATTTCAGTGGTCTTGTCGATCGATTTTGACAGCGGTGAATTTTCATCATGCGGACTGACCGGCTTGTTGAAGATTTCCAGATTGGTGATGTATACCTCCGGGACTACCGGGTTGTCGGCTATACTGTCAGAATGGAAAACATTAAATCCATTCAATCCACCAAAAAAGATTTCGCCTTTGTCATTCATGAACACCGACATTCTGTTATAGGAATTGCCTTGCAATCCATCAGCGGCGTCATAGTTCCGAAATGTTCTCTTTCCTGGATCAAACTTGGCTAATCCTTTGTTCGTACTCAACCACAGGTAGCCCCGGGTATCTTCCTGTATCCCATAAATGACGTCGTTGGGAAGTCCGTCCTTAACGTGTAGTGCTGTGAAAGTCTGGGTTCGCGCATCAAAAAGATTCAATCCATTGTTAGTACCCACCCAAATATTGCCGTGACTATCTTCCGCCAGCGCATTGATAAGATCGCTGCTGATAGAAAGACTGTCTTTTGGATTATTTCTGTAGACTATGAAAGACTCGCTCCTGCGGTCGTATCGGTTTAACCCACCACCGGATGTGCCTGCCCAAATTGTGCCTTTACTGTCTTCCATCAGAGCGAACACGTTTGACCCGCTAAAGCCCGCTGATGTGGAATCATCCGGCCTAAAATGCCTAAGCTCCCTTGTTTTTTTATTGAATCGGCTTACACCGGTGCCATACGTTCCGAACCATATATAGCCCTCGTGATCTTCGATGATCTGACCTATCGTTTCCACTCCGCCACCGGATTGATCCAGTATCATATTCTCGAACGTCGTGGTGCCCACCCAACGAACGTCCACACCGCCGCGGAAGTTACCGATCCAAATGTTCTGTTCACTGTCCTCTAATACATCCAATGGGTGGTCGGTTTTGATCGAACCTGGTCCTCGGCGGATATGTTTGAATTCCTTCAACCTTCTGTCGAAGACATTCAAACCACCACCGTCCGTAGCAATAAGAAGATTGCCCTGATGGTCTTCGATTATGGAGAGTACAGAATTATTATTCAGACTATTTTTATCATGAGGATCATTTTTATAGAGTTGAAATTTGGATGATGCTCCACTAAAAAAATTAACGCCACCGCTATATGTGCCAATCCACATATTATCATGACGGTCTTTCAAGAGCGAATAAATCGAGTTATTATTCAGACCCTTTTGTTTATTATCG
>CAMLER010000010.1 GCA_946478915.1 uncultured Chryseolinea sp. | reverse complement strand
GCAAAGGTACTTCTGTGAATATTTTTACTGATCAAAGTTTCAGGAATATTCTGATCCGTGAGTTTGAGGCACCACAGTCAAATTTGAAGCAAGCGCATGTAATTCATACCCCTGTAAAGGAAATTTCTGCGGGAGCGGAGCACCACATCGAAACTACGATTGCGTCGGTGGAATTGCCTGTGGCTGTAGAGTTAACCATTGGCTCGGGGTTCAGACCGAAAACTTTTGCAATGCAAAAAGTAAGTGGGTATGAGTATGCTGTAACTATTCCTCGTCGGGAGATCACGGAAGGATTTTTACGATATTTCATTACCGTAAAGGAAAAGGATAAATCAACAACCTTTCCATTCTCGGTGGCGGGTACTCCTTCAGATTGGGATTTCAGAGGAGAACCTTTTGAAACCAGAGTGGTCCCTTCATCATCGCCTATTTACATCTTTAATGCAAAGACCGACAACGAAAAATTGTCGAGGCAGTGGAGTCCTTCATCATCTTTTGTTCCATCAGGACCCGGTGTCGCGGAAGTCAGAGTGGATATCGACCGTCTTTCTTCGATCGATCCGGAAAATCCAGAAGGTGATCGGATTTATGATTATTCCATGCGACACTTTTTTGGCGATGGCATTAAGGGTAGAAGGGAAAGTTTGATGGAAAAGACGAAGATCATATTCAGAGGGAGATCATTAACAACGAAGACCTTATCGGTGCAGGTGTCACTAATCACGAGGAATGGGAAGGCCTTTGGCGGCATGATTGATCTCGGCCAGTCCACCAAAGATTATACCCTGACGTTATCGGACCTCAGACCAGTTAAAATAGTAACATTACCTCGACCTTATCCTACGTTCCTTCCTTATTTTTTTGAAGGTAAACCCGGCGACAAATTCAAAATAGAAGATATTGAAACACTGCAAATTTCGATTGGTCCGGGAATTCCCGACAATCAATTGGAAGACAGACATGCCATAGCGATCGAAAGTGTCAGAATTGAGTGAGCAGATGTAAACGATTACGGGCTATGATCGTAGGGTGTCACCGCTGACATTTAGAATATTTTTTTCTACGAACTCGTTCACGAATTTCTTCTGAGGATCGTATTCTTCCATGAGTTTTTTAAAATCTGCTATTCTCTCATAGCGCGACTGCAATGTATTAGGATCAATGGTAAATAGTTTTCCCCAATGCGGTCGAACGCCAAAGGGTGACAATTGCTGTTCAATTTTTGGCAGCAGAGCCATAACAAGGTCAGTGTCCTGGGTTAGCGTGAAATGTATAGCTACGCAATCCTGTTTGTACGCCATACTCAGCCACAAATCATCGCTGGCTACGGTTCTGATCTCACTAATCATAAGGACGGGTTTTATTTCGTCCCTTAAGGAATAAACTGCGTTTATCGCTTCAACCGCTCTGTCGCGAGGAACAAAATATTCGGCTTGAAGCTCTTCGCCACTGCTGGGAGTAAAGCCCATTTTGAAGTGGGGGAGACGATCGTACCACGGCCCGGCTACACCCATTTGCTCGGTACAATTTTCTGCTGAGATTTCAATTATAGGGTGAACATTTCGGGTGGCGGCAGTGGCGCCATAAAATTCTTTCTCTACTGCAATAGGTTGACTATCAGGTAATTTCCGCTTAACCCAGACCTGATTAATATTTTCCGATTGCCAGTCCGTAAAAAGGCTCACACTATATCCGGCCGACATTATCGCGTCAAAATTTTCTGAAAGTTTCTGCATAGGCAGATCCAGATATACTTCTTGTTGCATCGGGAACGCGGGCACAAGTTCCAGTGTCACTGCCGTTACAACGCCAAGGCTACCCAACGCAACGATCGCTCCCAAAAACCTGTCGCCATCGTTTTCCTTCGTGAGCGTTACTATTTCTCCGTTCCCTGCGATGAACTCTATGCCGACCACGGATTTTGCCAGATTTCCGTTAGCTACGCCTGACCCATGCGTCGCGGTAGCGCATGCGCCGGCGACGGAAATGTGAGGAAGCGATGCGAGATTATGGACTGCAAATCCCCTTTCATGAAGGTATTCGCATAGCTCGCCGTATCGGATTCCTCCGGCCACGGTCACTCTTTTTTTCTCCACATCGAGGGATATAACATCATTCAAGTATTTAGTAGACAGTAAGTTGTCAGTCGAATCAGCTATGCGGTTAAAGCAGTGACGGGTACCCAATGTTCGAAGTTGATCACATTTTTTTACAACCTCCTGGACTTCACTTATGGTTCGTGGTTCAAAGACGTTTTTGGTGCTGTAGGTCAGGTTGCCTGCCCAGTTTTTCATAGACGGTTGTTGCGTTTTTTCAGGACTACAAGACGTGAAGTTGGAAAGCGCTGCTCCGGTCATAAGAGAGGTTGTTAACTTAAGGAAAGTTCGTTTTTTCATCGTTTGCCTTTATTCGAAAATATGAAAAGTATTCGATGAAGCCGACTTGCCTGATTAATGGCGCTATCCAAGGCGAATTAGCCCCCCCGAAGGGTCGATTTTCACTTTTTCAAACGGGCACTTTAAACCAGCTTCCGGATGATCCGTTTTATGCCTCTTGTATCCTCCTAAACGCATTGAAATACAGGCAAAAACAAGGTTCCAACGGCTGCATATATCAGATGTACTTTTATCCTCAAGAATCCAAAGAATCGTATTCCAATTCGCACGAATTTGAGGGTTAGTTCACAGTTTTTAACAGGAGAGATCCCAATTTTTTAAAGGTACCCTAGAGGTGCCGAAAATAGTAGCTAAAGGTTTCCTAATCCATGAAAATTATTTCATCCAAAGCGATAAAAAATGGCATTCTGCTGCTTTGGTTGACCTTTGGCATGCACTTAACCTCGAACGGCCAAGGCTGCAACTGTCCGCCCGCTGCCTCCTGTGGGCCATGTAACTCCGGTTTTACCTCCATAACGTTACGATATAATGGCGCATTTACAGTCAGTATTACCGCCAATGATGGATCCGGCCTGATTTTTACAGATCTGTTTGTTAACACAGGCGAGATATTTACGCTTGAAGGGTCAATGGGAAATGGGAAATTCAATGGGAACACCCTATCCGTATACGTAACATTGATTCATAATTTCACTATCAATACAAATTGTATTACACCTCTGGCAGTAAATCAGACCATTGGCAGTTTTACGGTCATGGCTGCTGAAAGTTATGCGGGCGGACCATTGTGCTGTTCTCCGGGAGATATTGAAACCGTTGATCCGGTGATCACCGGGTGTCCATCCGACTACCAGGTCTCCAATGACGCGGGAGCGTGCACTGCTTCTGTCAGCTGGCCTGCACCGACCGCCAACGACAACTGTGGAGTCGTTTCGTTAACCAGCACACACTCTCCTGGCTTTAATTTCCCTGTGGGAAGCACTGAAGTCATTTACACTGCGACGGACGACTATGGCAATGCGGCGACGTGTAGCTTTGACGTTGTTGTAACGGACGATGAAGACCCGGTGATCAGTGGATGTCTCTCGGATATTTTTTTATCTGCCGGCGCAACCTGTGAAGCAGTTGCAACCTGGACACCACTGACCGCTTCTGATAACTGTACTGTCTCGACTTTCGTCAGCTCGCACATTCCCGGTGAAACTTTCACCAAAGGAACCACTCCCGTGGTGTACACTGCTACCGACCCAGCCGGGAATACTGCAACATGTACTTTTAATGTGATCGTTGTTGATGAGATCGATCCAAGTATTTCGGGCTGCCCAGTTGCTGACATTAATGTGATTGCTAACGGTTCATGCGAGGCCGTTGCAAGCTGGACGGCTCCGATCGCTGCCGACAACTGCGGACTGGTCACCCTGGCTTCCACGCATAGCCCGGGCGATACCTTCCCTATTGGCACTACTACCGTGATATATACCGCGACGGATGAATCCGGAAATATCTCTACGTGCAGTTTCGACGTCAATGTCAGCGATGATTCCGATCCCATAATTTCAGGATGCCCATCAGCAGATATCCTGGCCGTTGCGGATGGGTCTTGTCAGGCAACCGTGAATTGGACGGCTCCGGTGGTATCCGATAATTGCACCATTGCTTCATGGATAAGCAGCCACAATCCCGGCGACATTTTTGATAAAGGCACAACCCTTGTCACATATACCGCAACCGATGGAGCAGGAAATATCAGCACCTGCACATTCAACATTATAGTAACCGATGTGACCGGCCCTGTTTTTTCCGGGTGTCCTGTTACCGACATTACTGTCACCACGAATGCACTTTGCCAGGGCACTGCAAGTTGGGTCGCACCATCGGTCACAGATAATTGCGGACCAGTGACAGCAACCAGCAATTACAGCCCCGGCAATGTCTTTTCCCTGGGCACGACTGTAGTGATCTACACTGCAGAAGATGCCGCAGGAAATGTCTCTACCTGCCAGTTTAATGTTGTTGTTCAAGACAATGCAGACCCCGAGATCCTGGATTGTCCGTCTGCAGATATTATCGCGAGTGCTGACGAGTCCTGCCAGGCGTTTGTCAACTGGGCAGCGCCGACTGCATCGGACAATTGTAGCCTCGCAAGTTTTACAAGTTCACACTCACCCGGTGATGCTTTTCCTCTTGGCACAACGGTTGTAATATATACTGCTACAGACGGATCCGGAAATATTGCCACCTGTGCGTTCAACGTCGTCGTAAATGATGACACTGACCCGATAATTTCCGGCTGCATTTCATCAGACATCGTCGTTCCTGCCAATCTATCGTGCCAGGGAATTGCCTTCTGGACAGAGCCGGTGGCAACGGATAACTGTGCTTTGGTTCCGCTTCTGCGCAGCCATGCACCCGGATCGACCTTTCCCTTGGGAACAACTCCTGTAACGTATACTGCAACCGATGGATTTGGCAACATCTCGACCTGCGCCTTCAACGTCATCGTTGAAGATGTGACCTCCCCCGTGATCTCCGGATGTTTTGGAACGGATATCATCGTAGTGGCCGGACCTTCCTGCGAGGGCGTCGCCAATTGGGTTGCACCTACTGCGACTGATAATTGCGGAGTTACGTTAAGCAGCACCCATGATCCGGGCGATACTTTTCCTTTTGGAAGGACGCCCGTTACATACACCGCAGAGGATGTGGCCGGTAATATAGCGACATGCACTTTTGATGTTGTAGTTGTCGACCAAACGGCTCCTGTTTTCTCAGGGTGTGTCTTATCGGATATTCAGGTGTTCACAGATGGTTCCTGTGAGGCAACCGCAAATTGGGCGCCTCCAAGTGTGGCGGACAATTGCAGCGTACCCGTAATTTCGTCCACTCATTCACCTGGTGAAATTTTCCCCTTGGGTACGACGACCGTAAAGTATACCGCAACCGATGGTGCGGGTAATATTGCTACCTGCGAATTTGATGTCGTAGTTGTTGACAATACGCCGCCGGTAATTTCCGGCTGCAATACGTCGGATATCCCAGCCGTTGCGGATGGTAATTGCGGCGCGACAGTCAATTGGGTAATACCTACCTCAACGGACAATTGTGGCGTACCGAGTTTGATCAGCTCCCACGATCCGGGCGACACCTTTCCTGTGGGCACCACCATCGTGACGTATACCGCAACCGATAATGCCGGTAACATCTCTACCTGCACTTTTAAAGTTATTGTTTCAGACAACACGCCTCCGACCATTTCTGGTTGCATCGTCGACGATATTCTACTCAATGCGAACTCATCCTGTCAGGCCATTGGATGGTGGACAGCTCCCACCGCGAATGATAACTGTGGAATTCAAACATTTTCAAGCACACATTCACCCGGAGGTACCTTTGATGTGGGTACGACGCTAGTAAAATATACGGCGATGGATCTTTCCGGAAATATTGCTGAATGCTCTTTTAATGTCATTGTCAAGGATGGTGTCGATCCGGTGATTTTAAATTGTCCGAATGCTGATATTGTACTCGATGCTGATGCGTCGTGCCAGGCCGTTGCATACTGGACATCGCCTTCGGCCTCAGATAATTGCGTCAATGTGACCCTGACAAGTTCCCATGAACCCGGCGACATCTTTCCAAAAGGGACATCTCAGGTAATATATACGGCAACGGATGAGTCGGGCAATACGTCGAGCTGCAGCTTTAACGTTATTGTAAATGACACAGTTGATCCTGTCCTTTCAGGGTGCTTCGCTTCTGATATAATAGCCATCGCAAATTCTTCATGTCAGGCTCCCGTAAACTGGGAGGAGCCAATGGCTTCAGACAATTGTGGGAGTGTGAACACGATAAGCTCGCATCGTCCTGGTGACGTTTTTCCGCTGGGAAGAACTACTGTAACCTATCGGGCAACAGACACGTCGGGCAACAGCTCGGAATGTTCATTTGATGTGGTCGTCATAGATAGTACGCCAGCAGAGATTTCATCCTGTTCAGACTTGATTGTTGAAGCCTCACCAACATCTTGTGAAACGAGCGTGTCGTGGTCACCGCCCACAATGGTGGACTGTAGTCCGCTCACGGTTGTTTCCTCCCATGCACCAGGAGATCTTTTCTCAAGTGGAACCACAGACGTAACCTATACAGCTACCGACAGCTATGGAAATGTTTCGTCGTGCACCTTTAAGGTAATTGTTCAAGATAAGACTGCACCGGTATTTCAAAACTGTGTAAACAATATCACCGTTAACGCCGGCGCATTGTGCGAGGCCACCGTGAACTGGGTGGTACCTGAGGTAAATGAAAATTGTGACATCTATACACTGCAAAGTACCCATGCTCCTGGAACTGAGTTTCCGCTGGGCGTTACTAAAGTGATTTATACTGCTGCCGACGCCTTAGGAAATACATCGGTATGCGAGTTCACTGTCACCGTAAAAAACGAGACAAAACCCGTCTTCCAGGATTGTCCACAGGATATCTTCTTAACGGGAGACGAATTTGGTAAGGCCGTTGGTGAATGGTCGTTGCCGACGGCAACTTCAGCATGTGGTGAGGTATCAGTAACGAGCTCGCATCGGAGTGGAGACCAATTTTCAATTGGATCCACGAAGGTTGAATATAACGCCAACGATATTTCCGGAAACACAGCTTCGTGCAGTTTCGCTGTCGTTGTGAAGAAACAAGAAATTGATATAGGGATCACAAAAGTAGTGACGCCGGATGGCAATGGTATTAACGACGAATGGGTGTTGACCAATATCGAAAAGTTTTCCAGAAATGAGATCGTTATAGTCGATAGGTGGGGCAGCATCATTTATTCGGCATCCGGATATAACAATGACAATGTGGTTTGGAGGGGCACGCGTCAGGACGGTGGCGCTGTTCCAACTGGTACATATTTCTATAGGCTGACCGTTAGATACGGGGAGGATTCCCTTGAAAAAACAGGATTTGTTGAATTGATTCGTTAAAATGAAAAGACTTTTATCATATTTGATTTGCAAGAAAGAGGGGATTGCGATTCTGTTGCTAGCTGGTTTGTTACCATTTGACTCAACGGCCCAACAAAAGGTGCAATTTACTCAGTACATGTTCAACGAGGTCGTTATAAATCCTGCTTATGCAGGAGCCGATGAAGCGTTGAGCCTTACCTTTATTCAGCGGAAGCAATGGGCCAATATTGAAAGCTCACCATCAACACAAACCTTTTCTGCACATACCTTATTCAAAAAGAAACATTTTGGACTCGGTGCTACGATCATTAACGATAAGATTGGGGTTCATAGAAATCTGAGCGCGCTATCCGCTTTTGCCTATCATTTGAAAGTGGGAAAGGAATCTTACCTCTCTATGGGATTACAGGGAGGTATTCATAGTCGTAAGTCTAACTATGCGCGATTGGCAAGCGGGGCAAACATGGACCCGAAACTGTATGATGCGGCTGTTGCTTACACTGCCTTCGACCTTGGAATGGGATTTTACTTCAGAAGCCCGCGTTTTCACGTAGGACTATCTGCACCGGAGTTGCTACCGGAGGAATTTTCTTTGAATGACAGCACTTCCATTACGTTGAGGGACGCAAACTATTTTTTGTTCTCGAAATACAGAATTACCCTAAGTGAAACCGTAGAAATTGAACCGAGTGTACTCTTGAAATACTTTGCCGGGATTCCGCTATCGTATGATGTAAATATGAGCCTGATCTTCCGCAAGGTCCTGACTTTAGGATTATCATATCGGAAAAAGGAATCGGTAGATGTTATGTTGCGGGGGCAGTTGACTCCCCAGATGCAGTTTGGGTACTCGTACGACCATCCCATAGGCGAGGTATCCAAAGTGAGCAATGGTTCACATGAACTCATGATCAATTACGTGTTCAAGTATGTGAAATCGAAAGTAGATTCACCCAGATAAGAAAAAGATGAAACACCTGGTTTTTATTATATCGCTTTTTCTGATCGCAAATACTGGCAATGGTCAGGAGACCGTATTTGAGTTATGGAAAAGTGAGCTTAAGCTTGCTGACAGCTATTTCGAAAATCGAGATTATCATCAAGCATTGGAGCTGTACCGGCATGTGGTTAAGAAGAAGCCGAACAGGGAAGTTGAATTGAAGATGGCGCGCACATATCATCTGCTCAAACAATACGATAAGGCTGTTATGTTTTATAAAAAACATGCGAGCACAAATAGCCTGCCGGTGAAAGATCTCTACTACTATGCAGAAGCACAGTCTGGAATCTCTCAATATGGCGGTGCGTTGGAGTCCTACCAGAAATACTACTCGCGTGTTCCAGATGATCCGCTGATTATGAAAAAAATTTGGAGGCTCAGCAACATTAGTTATTTGTTTGAGGATTCAATGCATTTCAGCGTTCGGGCTGTGGAGTTCAATACTAAGGATGGTGAATTTTGCGCCGTCCCTTTCAGAAATGGCGTGGTCTTCATATCTAATCGGAAAGAAGTTCAGCCCATCGAAAAACTCGATGCATCACGGCATGCGCCGTTCTACAAAGTTTATTTTTCGCAGATAAGGCGCGATTCTGTTAATGCAAATAAAGTCTTTTACGAAACGCCTTTCATATTTAATCGTGATATCAGTTCTGGCCTGCACGTGGGACCGTTGGCGTTTTATGAAGATACCCGTAAAATGGTATTTGCGTCGACAGGTGATCAGACCAGCAAAAACGGTGGACGGCCTTTGCAACTTTATTTTGCTGAGCAAATAAATGGTGTTTGGAAGACGGTTTATCCATTTCCATTTAATAATCGAAATTATTCAATAAGTGATCCCTGGATCAGCGACGACGGCAAAGTGTTGTATTTCTCATCAGATATGAACGGCGGCTTCGGGGGCAAGGATATTTACAAATCCGAGTTTGTTAACAACCACTGGAGTAAGCCGGTAAATTTGGGTGAAACGATCAACACCCACCTGGATGAGGTCTATCCTTTTGTTTATAAAAACACGCTTTATTTTTCATCCACTGGGCATCCCGGACTTGGTGGTCTCGACATCTTTAAATCAGACTTCGGACCGGGTGGATTCATGGAGCCACAAAACATGGGGTACCCGCTCAATACAAATTTCGACGACTTTGGAATAGTCGTTTCACCACCCGGTAATCGTGGATACCTGTCCTCAAATAGGAAAAACGGAGGATACAACGATGATGTATATGAGTTTGAAATGGATCTGCAGACGTATCCACTCGAAATAAATGGTGTATTAAAATCAAAAGAACACAATTGGAGCGATTCTGCATCATTGCAGATCATGCCATTTGCCACCGTTTTTCTGATTGACAACGACCGAAATTTGACCGTGCATGAAAGCACTTGTGATGCCGACGGCAATTTCCAAATCGTGATCCCTTACTACGGAAAATACAAACTGAGAGTGGTTGGTCAGGACAATGAAGAAAATATCGTGAGCCTGGAAATACCAAAGTTTCAGAAGGAGTTAAGCAGACACGAGATTGTCGTGGTAAAAGACCTTTTCAAAAGAAAATAATATTTAAGAGATGAATGAGTTTGAGAGACCTGAAGTAAAGAGCAACAGCTGTCGATTTTTACTATCGAGATTGATCTATGGGTTATTAATAATAAGCTTTCTTTCAGCGGTAACAGCAAATGGCCAATCAAAGCAAATGGTCCAGGTGAAGGCATTCGACCAATCTCTCGCTCCTTACCGGAATATAGAGCTTTCGGTCAATCAGAAAGATTTTTTCACCATTGGTGGCCAGGGTGTCGCATTTATTGAATTGACGGAATCGGATTTTCCATTAAAGTCCATCCGTGTTAAAGACGAACGGCTTGAGGCAGCTTCGTGGAATTACAGCAAAGGTGTTATTGAGGTGATTATCCGAACAAGGAGCTATCACATGATTAGTATAGTCGCCCGCACGTTGGACGGCGCACCGTTACCTAATGTCAAAGTTACCTTCAAAGGAAAAACGACCACTGCAACAGAAACAAAACACGACGGCCGGTTTGAAGTCCCCCTGGGGCTCGACGAAAAGATTCATTCGCATGAACAGTTCTCAATTGCTGATTTCCGACCGGTGTCTATTCAGCAATCTAACGGTCAGCATATTGTAACATTAGAGCCCGTAATAATCAACAAGGTGGAAGAACCCACGGCGACACGCGCACAATCCTCTTATTTCAAGGATTTCGATTTGTCCAGGCTGGATTCAATTCAGTCTCTGACGGTGTTTTATGCAATCTTCAAAAATTTTCCTATAAAGGACATGAGTGAATCAGCGAAAAAGAGAATTGACGCAAAATTCAATGAGCTGATTTTGCAAATGCAAGATTCTTTAAGCGGGAATAGCACAGTGATGGGAAGGATCTCAGATTCGTCTTTCGTAAACGATGATATCAAGAGCCTTTTGTCGCAAGCAACACGCGAAAGTGAGATGCTTGAACTTCAGCGGCAGGAATTTGATGAAAAGATAATGCTCATTCAAGAAAAACTGGCAGATGGAATTACTACAATGGACGAGGCCACACGTTCCAATCTTTTGTCAGATCTCATGAGACTTGAGGCTATCTTGATGCAAAACGAAAATCGGTTTTATAAAAATCAGACTGATTATCGTCATGTCATTAACTCGTTAAAGGAAAAATATTTCGATATCACTGAGTTGGAAAATAAGTTGTCTGCGAGTGAAGCCAAACGTCTTGAAGAGCAACGGGCATTTCGACAGAAGTTGTTTGTCACGCTTAGTGTTTTATTTGTTTTTGGTGTCTTGATTTTGCTGCTCATATATTTTGGTGACAAACTAAAAAAACAGAAAAAAGAATTGCAGCGTGTTAACGGAGAAATAAATCGTATAAATGAAAACCTGGAGGAACTTGTGGCACAGCGCACCAAATTGCTTGAGGATGCGAATAGGGAGTTGGATACGTTTCTATACAGGGCCTCTCACGATCTTCGTTCACCAGTTTGTTCGATTATCGGACTTTGTAACATCGCCATGCATATGTCTGATGGTGAATCAAAAGATCTGGTGCAAAAAGTAGTCTTCACTACTTCCATTATGGATAAATTGTTAAAGAAGCTGAGTATCATAAGCGAGATTAACCAGCCGACAAATTTTTCATCGATTACGTTGTTGGATTTGATGGAAGATGTCAAAGCACTTTTTGCAAAAACTGCCGCTGAACAAAATATCCATTTGTCGATCGATTGCCCGGCAGACCTGGTGATGTACTCTTACCCGAGTCTAATCGAAACCATTTTAGTAAACCTCATTGAAAACGCCTTCTTCTTTGGAGCAATGAAGGATCCTGACAATGTCAGGGTTGCCGTGAGCGCATCGATTAGGAATGATAAGGTTGAGATCGCGGTAATTGACAATGGTATCGGTATTGATCAGGCTATCAATGGTCGGGTGTTTGATATGTTTTTCAAGGGTCATGAGCAATCGAAGGGAAGTGGTTTGGGGCTTTACATTGTGCAGAAGGCAATTCAGGCATTGGAGGGTGACATAGAGGTCGAATCCGTTGTAGGGAAATACACGAAGTTCGTGGTATTCCTTCCATTAAACATGAGTTTTGAGTCATCAAAGAATGAAAAGGTGTTGGCTATTGAGGGTTGAATGGTGCTTTGATGGGTTGTTCTGTTTTTCTAAGCAACGCGATGAGGAATAGGGATAAGGAATATCGAATATCGAACAAGGAACAAGGAACAAGGAATGATGAAGGAACGGTCCTCCACAAATGTCCCCAGGTCATAAAACAAAGATTGTCGGCGGACAAGGGGTACGTATGGGTGTATGTACAATAGGTATATGGGTACAGGTAGACAGATCTGACAACATCACTGATGAAAATCGGGTATACCGTGCTAACTGCATATTTGTTTTGGTGACAAAGGACGATGCCCGTGTAATTAAAATGTCCTTGCTATTGCTAAGCCGTTCAGAACATTTATAGAAGAGCTGATACCGGATAACCGATCGGATAACGAATAACGGATAACGGATAACGAATCATGTAAACTAATTTGTGTCAGCCTCTCCGTAACGGTCTTTCCGCTTTTCCGTTTATTCGCTCTTTGGGACCTTTCAAATAATTATTGAGTGACCACCGTTAACAGTAGCGAAATAAGTCTGGCCATTTTTCCACTTGAAAACATTACCGATCAAAATGGAATGGCGTCGTTTTGTAAGTCTTTTTACATCGACCTTGTAACTGAATTAACGCGATTTCAGCAATTTAAGATTATACCTCTTGAGTCGGTTATAGATGGAACGAAGACGGACTACAGCATAAAAGGCTCATTTGGATATCAAAAGGAAATCTATCGCATAAATGCTCAACTCGTCAATAATCATAACAACCACATAGTGTGGGCGGAGCGGTTTGAGGGAGATATCGAATCCATATTCGATATTCAGGAAGCAGTCATAAAGCAAATTGTATCGAGCCTCCAGTTGCAGGTTAACAATGACGTGCTGATTCACATCAGAAAGAAATCGCCTCAAACTTTAAAGGCATATGAACATTGGCTTTTCGGAATGGAAGAGTTGAAGAAGGGTTCTTTTGAAGCGGATGAAAAGGCACGCATTCATTTCCAGCAGGCCATTGAAATTGATCCGGGGTATTCTCTGGCCTACACAGGTATGTCGCTGACTTATTTTAATGAGTGGAGTTGTCAACTTTGGGAGCGCTGGGATGTCTCCAAGCGAGGTGCCTTCGAATGGGCTCAAAAAGCTATCGATTTGAACGAAAGGGACTATGTTGCCGCAATGGTTCTGGGAAGGGTTTACCTCTATGAAGCTGAGTATGAAATTGCTGAGCACTATTTGCGCAGAGCATTGCGTCAAAATCCGAACGATACAACCAATCTGATCCAAATTGCATCTTGTTTCGTCTACCTCGGATATCTTGTCGAGGCAGAATCCATTTACAGTAAGGTGCAGGAACTTGATCCGCTGAATGGGCACAACTATCACCACGTCGCTGCATTAATTGCTTTTGAAAAAGGAGAATTCAAGAGATGTATTTCACTTAGCGCCACTGCGAGATTAGTTTGGGTCGACTTTCCGGCGATGATCGCTGCTGCTCATTATGAGACCGGTGATTTTGACAGCATGCATCGATGGTGGACACATTTTCTGGATGAGTTCCGAAAGAAAATTGCCAAAGATAGTGAGGCTGACACTACGCAAGCCGTAAGGTGGTTGATTGACGTGAGTCCCTATAAAAACACGAAGTACACCCGCTTTTGGGAATTTATTGGAGGCAAACAGGTGGCAAGATCTGAACGCCAGTTTGAGAAGGCTACTCCACCCGACAAAAATTATTTTCTAAAGGAGAATGATGTCTGGCAAATTTCATATGATAAAAAGCAAGTCCTTATCACCGAAGTGAAGGGGTTGAATGATCTGGCAAAAATGCTCGGCCATCCGGAAAAACAGTTTCATTGTGCCGAGCTAATGGGATCGGGACTTGAAGCGCTAGCCGAACCTGTTTTTGATGAAAGGGCAAAACGATCTTATCAAAAGAAGATTTTGGAATTACAGGAAGAAATTCGTTGGTCTGAAAATAATAACGATTTACAACGGTCAAGCTATCTCCATGAGGAATATGATCAGATTGTTGATCATCTGAGTTCATCCCTTGGACTGAAAGGAAGAATCCGAAAATCGCACGACAATCTTGATAAAACTCGTTCGGCAGTAACCTGGCGGATTCGTAACGCGATTCAGAAGATCGAGAAAGCCCATCCAATATTGGGCAAACACCTATCGGCTTCGATCCGAACGGGAATATTCTGCAGCTATATGCCCGAGAAATCCATTAAATGGATTACAGGCGAAGACTTTTTCTCGTAAGTTCGATTTACTCACATTGTAAGTCTCGGACTTACGCCTATAGGGCATAATAAATAAATTATGCCGACACCAATAGAAATTTTATTAGATCCCATTTCACTGATTATTCTTAGCATTTACGGTGCCCTGATGTTATGGGAAGGAATTTTTCCCGGAAGAAAGCTGCCTGTTGTAAAGTATTGGCGCTTGAAAGGTCTTGTTGCCTTCTTTGTGTTCTTTTTTCTTTCATCGTATCTCCCGATGTTCATTAATCCTTATCTGGAGCCCTACAGACTGCTTGATCTGACGGCGCTTGGAACAGGGTGGGGTGCATTGATAGCTGTCCTGCTCTATGAGTTCGGTGTCTTTGCGTGGCATTACCTTATGCATCGAAGCAATTTTCTTTGGAAGACTTTCCACCAATTGCATCACAGCGCTGAAAGGCTTGATACCTATGGCGCCTTTTTCTTTAGCCCATTGGACATGATTGGTTGGACCGTATTGGGTAGCATTTGTTTCAGTCTGATTGCCGGAATTAGTCCGCAGGCCATCACTATAATGCTTCTTGTAACGAACTTTTTCAGCATCTTTCAACATGCCAATATCAAGACGCCACAGTGGTTGGGATATATTGTTCAGCGTCCGGAGAGTCACACCTACCATCATGCAAGGGGTATCCACAAAATGAACTACTCCGATCTTCCTCTTTTCGACATAATCTTCGGCACTTTCCGAAATCCAAAAGAGTTTGAGCATGAAACCGGATTTTACAACGGTGCGTCTGAACGCATCCTGGAGATGCTTAGTGCGAAAGATATTTCAACTCCCAAAAAATAGTTAAACCTTTTTGGAATCGTCCGTTGCTTCAATTTTTTGTCGCGACGTTTTCTAAAACAATCACGTTAAAACCATGAAAAAAATAGTCATCTTCTTTTTTATAACGTTTATAGGTACGCATGGCGTTGCACAAAACAAATTTGAAGCTTTTAATCAACAAAAAAAGTCAAGAGACCTTCGTACAGGAATATGCATGAGCTACGTCGACGTTGGCAATCGCAATGGGACGCCTATGCTGTTTCTTCACGGGTATACGGATACCAGCAGATCTTTTCAATTGGTGATAGAGGAGCTTCTAGCACTCGATGATAACATTAGAATAATTGCTCCCGACCTGCGCGGCCATGGTCAGTCCAGCATGCCCGACACAGGCGAATGTAAAGATGCACCAGAGAAATGTTTTTCACCCGAAAAATTTACGGATGATGTTATTGACCTGCTGGATCAATTGGAAATAAAAAGCACGCATGTTATTGGGCACTCGATGGGTAGTATCATTGCACAGAACCTCGCCCTTGCGCATAGCCAACGCGTCTCTAGTATGGTACTTATCGGAACATTTGTTAGCGGAAACTCCTGTGCATCCATACGAGACTTTCTGCTTGGAGAACTTGTGGAAACAGATTGGAGATGTGTAATGGAGGAAAGGTTTAACGCAGAATGGCCTGGCGATGCATATTCTTTTCTTCCGTTAAATATGGGTGAAAGAGTTGTGAAATATGTCAAAGAGAACTGGGTGGTAGAGGCGGGAGCCGCGCGCGAGTTTCTGGACGCCATCTGGCCTGAAACACTCCGGATTCCATTGGGAACATGGATTGGAACGATCAGGGGATTACACGAAGTCGACAATCAGCAACAGTTGAAAAAGCTTACGACACCCACCCTTATTTTATGGGGAACGGATGATGAAATCACAGATCCAAAAGATCAGGAAAAAGTCAAGGCTGCTTTTCTTGCTGCAACGAAGTCGTCGGGGACTGAAGTGGTCTATAAGGTATATAATAAAAAAACGTTGTCTGGTGATTTGCAAATTGATGCTGAACCTGGGCACAACCTTCATTGGGCCGCTCATCAAAGGGTAGCGCAAGATATATGGAGTTTTGTCGGGGGTGGGGATTGAGGTAGGATAGAATAGGGAACAGGGAAAAAAGTATATGTTATAAGGTAAAGTGGCGAACGGATAACGGATGACGGATAACGGATAACTAATAGCGGATAACGCAATCAATTCACTAAATTTCGTCCATGACGGAGAATGACGTTATCAAAATGCGGTTGCAAAAGCAGCACCTAATAAATCAATCTTTTTCCAACACTACAGATATTGTACGATCGCTGGGCGCTGTTCAGGCACAGGATTATGCGGGAGCTAAATGGAGTTTGGCCACCAGATCAACAGGGTTAACGGAAGAAGAAATTGACAAATCTTTTGATGCTGGTCAGATCGTCCGTACCCACGTCCTTCGTCCAACATGGCATTTCGTTTTGCCCGACGATATTCGTTGGATGGTGGAACTAACAGAACCTCGAATTACTGCCTTCAGCGCTAAATACTTCAGAGATGTCGGGCTTGACAAAGCTGCCTTAAAAAAAACGAATCGGGTCATTGCAAAAGCGCTCGAACAAAAAACCTTCCTGACGAAGAAAGAAATTGGGGATGCTTTACAAAAGGCTGGTGTGGATACTCATGAGTTGAGGTTGACATACATTATCATCAGGGCCGAGCTTGATCAAATAATCTGCAGCGGTCCGCGCCGCGGCAAACTGATGACGTACGCATTAATGGAACGTCGCGCGCCCAAGGCTAGGATTCTAAAAAAGGATGAAGCTTTATCCGAGCTTGCGAGCAGGTATTTTGCGAGCCGGGGCCCGGCGACTCTTAAAGATTTTGGATGGTGGTCTGGATTGAGTCCCGCCGATGCTCGAAGAGCACTAGATATCATTAGTAGTGATTTGTCTCATGCGGAATTGAATGGGGAGAAATATTTTTTTATTCCATCTGCACAAGTTGAACTTCCAAAGAAGACCGGAGTGCATTTACTTCCATCATGGGATGAATATACCGTTGCATATAAGGACCGGAGTCTTGTGATCGAACAGAAGTTTCAGAGTGAATCTGGACATGGAATATTCAGTCCTATTATTGTTGTCGATGGAAAGATCAAGGGCATCTGGCGTCGGGAAATTAAAAACAGTTCGTTTGATATGGAGATCCGGTACTTCGGCTCTTTGAATAAATCCTATCGGGAGAAAATCAAGGCAACAGCACGACTATACGCGCGGTATTTGGATAAAAAACTGCATGTCACGGAAGCAGATGATTAAATAACTCACGGGCTATTTCTCGCGAAATTCTTGTTGCAAGGCTTTCAGCTTGTTTACAAATACAGCTATGGGTTCTATTTCTGGGGAAGAATCTGTGAACCGTATATAATGACTTTCTGCTCCATTCTGAATACGGATCCAGGTGTCGCAACCGTCGGCACAAAGCGCGCAAGTGTTTACATCAATCGCCTTAAAATCATCCCATTTTAGGGATGCGCGAAGTTCCCTCCATACTTCGGTTCTCGTTTGTTCGGTTATTGACTTATTAGGTTCACCGCACACCCCTTTCAATTCATAAAAACTCTTTTGAGCTGTGACGGCCAATGAATCCGGGCTGGAGCACCAACCACAAGCAATACCGGTCATGATAACCAGCCCACGGCTATCGTTTTTATCATCGTCGCACGCAGTAGTAATGCAAATGATAATCAAGGCGCTTAAAATAGATGATCGCATAACAGGGTATATTGCATAAGACACATTGTACTGTTTGAAAGTTGGAACATTCATAGCGAAAAGCATCGGAGAACAAAAATGTGGTTTATTTCGTTGAAAAAATCGTCTGATATATTTTCAGCAGCTGATCGATGGTTAATTTTGAACGCTTATGTCATTAGAAACAACAGATTCTCACTCACCGGTTTTTGAAGAAGAGAAACGAAAATTTGATATTAAGGGATACTTTTCGCGCATCGGTTATAAAGGAATTCTTGACCCAACTTTTGAGACGCTCAAAGACATCCACAGACAGCACGCTCAATCGATCCCCTTCGAAAATCTTAATCCTTTTCTTCGGATACCGGTTGACTTGAACATCCATTCTCTTTACAAAAAACTTGTATTGGATGGGAGGGGAGGATATTGCTTCGAACACAACCTGCTTTTGATGGAGGTACTGAGGGATATTGGGTTTACCGTTCGCGGACTGGCGGCCCGCGTTCTTTGGAATACACCTGAAGGTGTTGTGACCCCCCGCGGTCACATGTTGCTTTTGGTAACCATTGGGGATAAGCATTTTGTCGCTGATGTCGGATTTGGAGGGCTTACGCTAACGGCACCGCTACTGTTGGAGGTGGATTCGATCCAGCAGACCCCCCATGAACTCTTTAAACTTACCCGATCGGGTGACGACTATTTAATGCATGCGAAGGTTCAGGGAATCTGGAAAAAGGTTTATTCATTTAGCTTGCAGGAAAATTTTTTACAGGATTATGAGGTAGCAAGTTGGTATCTCTCCAATAATCCAACATCCCATTTTATTACAGGTCTTATCGCCGCACTTCCCTTTGAACATGGCCGTCATGTGTTAAGGAACGCCGATTTCGCGACACATTATCTTAACGGAGGTCATGAGCGGCGGACCATGGACAGTGTCGCCGAACTCAGGAGCACGCTCCAGGATGTATTTGGAATTGTCTTGCCTCCTGTTTCCCATCTCGACGAGTACCTTGAACGCGTCGTACGAAAGGTCGTTACTAAGTAACCCTTAATCTGGCAATCAGTAATTTGAGAGCTTTGAAAATTTAATTATTGCTATTTTTTTATCGCGGGTCCGCAGAGGGAATGTACGCTGAGTTCGCAAAGGCAGCCTACAAGGGTAACCCGAGAATTTTGATTTCAGGCTCGGAGTCCTTACCGTGTATTTTTAGTGTCCTCGTCACAAAAAAAAGATATTGGATCGCACGCATTGCGCGGCTGCCTTGCCGGAATCAAATTTTTTTTACCGCAGCGCTCAGCCGGAGAGTTGTGCAGAATATAAAGTCGTTTTGGGAAATATGGTCCCCGGCTTAAACGCAAAAGAATTCTTCTATAAGTCGAAGTTAGTGCGGCGGATAGAATAGTTTTCTTCAGAAATATAATTTTCTTTCTTAAACCATTGAAGCGCATCACGAATGGCATCATCAACGGACGAGGGCTCTATGCCAAGCGCACGAACCGCTTTTTCTCCCGAGTAGTAACTGTCCAGAGTTAGAATGCTAGCATTGCTTTTCGTAAAAGGTATTTTCTCGCCGGTTATCTTATTCCACATATCTATAACCGAACCTGCGAAACGGAAGACTCTTCTTGGAACCACCACCTGAATGCGGGTGCGGCCGGCGACAGAATTTAACTTTGAAAAAAATTCTTTGTACGAAAGATTTTCGCCGGTGATGAGATAACATTCTCCGATTTCCGGACTATGCAAGCTGCGGGCAATAGCGCGCGCAACATCGCTGACGTGCACAAAATTTTTTCCTCCCTTAGGGCACCATTGTATACCACTTGATAAGCCCTGCAGAATTATTTTACCGGAACTTGGTTTAATATCATAGGGTCCGATCATGAAAGTGGGATTAATCACGACGGCGTTCAGCCCATGGGTTGCCACCGATTTTATGACATGCTCCTGGGCCATTACCTTACTATCAACATAACCTGAACGAAATTCTTTCAGTGCAAACGGCGATTGTTCTGTCCCTGGCTTTTCCTTCGGCCCAGGTCCGAAAGCTGCCGCTGTACTCACATGGACCAGGCGCTTATTGGATTGGCGCAAAGCAGCCTGAACAATGATCTTTGTTGAATCGACATTGATCCTTTCAAATATTTCAAAGTTCAATGGTAAAACGCTGGTGGTAGAAGCTGCATGAACAATGGCATCGCAATCCTGAAGGGCTTTTTGGACATCGTCGTAGGACGTTATGTCACCGCGACAAATTTGACAGGGTATGTCATATAAGCCTTTCAGATTTGCGGAATGCCGCACGAATGCTTTAACCAAAATGCCAGACTGAACCAGTTCCCTGACGAGATTAACTCCCAGAAATCCGTTTGCGCCTGTAACCAACACCTTCATATCCGCGAGTTTTTTTGGTCCATAGCCATTCCTGGATTCGCCGTGATATTTCGACCATTAATAATGCAGTCTTTTTTTGAGCGGAACAACCCTGGTTCTACCGTCTGTTGGACCATTATCCCCCTCGTCGAAAATGTTCAGCGATCGCGTTGGTCTTATCCCTGAAAAAAGCTTTATGATCCCGGGTTACAAATTCAAATAGTTACATAAAGCACTACAAAAACGACAATATGGAGACGATAGTGTTTGACCAGTGGAAAAGACGAATGGCAGCCGAAATTACTTCTGACAACGGACGGGATAGTCGTCCTTCGGCAGCAGATATCATGACAATTGATGCTGAGGATGAGTTTAAAGTCCGTCGGGATATGCCAGAGA
>CAMLER010000009.1 GCA_946478915.1 uncultured Chryseolinea sp. | reverse complement strand
AACGGGCACGGCGAGAACTGCGTCGTGTTCGTGGTGCCTCTCTTTGTGGTCTTCGCGACCCTGCATTTATTGAGCGCATTGACAGTAGCCCATACACAATCACAAGTTGACAAAGAAGGACTAATTAAATTAACCTCAAGGGCGCTAAGGGCAAGGTAAATACCAACAACCATCTAACGGACATTTAGACGCTGTGCGGTCTACTGTTCGAACGGACATATTATCCAGGATGATAAACATACTTTTGGTCAAATTCTTCGTAGTAATGGGGAAATTAATATGGCCTTGGTTTTGGAACGGGTAGTCCTTTAACCTTTCACAAATCATCATGAAATTCACTCACGTTCTGATTGTATTCGTCTGTATCAGCGCGCATTATGCATGTGCGCAGGAGAAAAAAATTGATCCCACAAAATACCTGGGGGAGAAGCAACCAGGACTCACACCGGAGCTTTTTTCGCCAAGCCTGATTTCCAGAAATGATCGCTACGAATATGGATCGACGTTTTCACCCGACAACAAAGAATTTTATTTTGCCGTGAATGTAGGGCAAAAACCAGAAATACATATTAGCAAATTGCAGAATGGTGCGTGGTCCAAACCCGAGCTTTTAATCGGACACTCGGATTATGGGTACAATGATCCATTTGCATCACCCGACGGCAAGCGGTTATTTTTTATTTCCGATCGCGCGCTTGATGGGAGAGGGCCCAAGAAGGATATAGATATCTGGTATGTTGAACGAAATCACAGCGGTTGGTCGGAACCCGTAAACGCGGGAAAGGAAATCAATACTGGGAAGAATGAATACTACATGTCATTTGCGAAAAACGGAAAAATGTTTTTTTCGTCAAACGGATCAACCTCCGAAGAAAATGAGAGGAACTATGACATTAAGACTTCGGAATTTCTGAGTGGTAAATTTCAACCGTCTAAAACACTAGGTCCTGCAATTAATTCAATTCATTACGAAGCTGATGTATTTGTTGATCCCGAAGAACGTTATGTGATTTTTTGTTCTGAGAGGCCAGGAGGTAGGGGGAAAGGCGATCTGTACATCAGTTTTAAAGATGCTAATGGTGAATGGCAGCCGGCAAAGATGTTAGATGCTGGTATCAGTACCGAAGCATATGAGTTTTGTCCGTTTGTCAGCAATGACGGAAAGTTCTTATTCTTTTCGAGGAGCGGAGATATTTACTGGGTCTCAGCGCAAATTCTCGAACGTTTCAGGTAAACAGTAAGTAATAACTACTCAAACTCCACAAAAAAACTTCGGATATCATGCAACCTTTAAAGAAAATATAGGTATTTGTTACTAAATGGTAGAACAAATCAGAATTATTGCCGACATTTCATCTACAATTTAGTATCATATAGACAAAATATCATGCTTTCTGAAAAATTAAATGGCGAAACATGCAATTCTGACTCAACATTGAGACACTTAAAATTTGGTGGCAAACAAAATTCTTGGTTCAACTTCAGCACTCCGCACCCCAACACTTCAACACCCCTATCATGAAAGAGACCAGATTAGGAGAATTCGAAGAGGTAATACTCTTGCTCGTAGGAATTCTGGGAGAGGAAGCCTACGCATTCAAGATTGCTGAAGAGTTTGAGTCGCAAACAGGAAGATCTGTTTCTATCGGAGCTACCCACTCGACCCTCGACCGATTAGAGAACAAAGGGTTCCTCAAATCAGAAATGGGGAAAGCCACTGCTGAAAGAGGGGGGAGGAGGAAACGGATTTTTACGATTACTGCGTTAGGAAAACGGGTTTTAAAGGAATCAAGGGATTTCAAGATGGCGCTGTGGGAACAGTATCCAGCCTTTGCAGGGAAAATGAATTTTGGAGAAACAATGTAGCCGGTAATCAAACGCCGTGAGAAAGGAAAAACTGATACCTCCGAAGTTACCCCGAAAGATATTGCTCTTATTTCTAAGGGCTGATCTTCAGGAAGAGGTATTGGGAGATCTTGAAGAAAAATTTCAGCAGTCGATCGCTACAACGTCTCGGCTGAGGGCCAACTTTAATTATTGGTATCAGATCCTTCATTACCTACGGCCCTTCGCTATTCGAAAGGTCAAAAACTATACTCCAAATCATTATGATATGCTTAGAAACTATTTGACTATTGGCTGGAGAAATCTCCTTAAGCAGAAAATGTATTCGGCAATAAAAATCGGGGGCTTTGCATTGGGTATTTCTGCTTGTCTTTTGATCGCATTGTTTACCCGTGACGAGCTGAGCTTTGATAAACACTACACGAATACCGATCGAATATTCAGACTGATAAGAAGCGGCGAGTTCAGTGAAGGTTTTGAACGAAGCGTATGGTTTGAGGCGCCTTTTGCCAGGAAGCTGAAGGAAGAGTTTCCGGACGTTGAGGAAGCTGGCCGCATAAATGCCAGCGAACTCTTTGGCGCCGGAAGCAATGAAATAAGGCGAGCAGACCAGGTCGAGAATTATTACGAAGAGGGTTTTGCCTATGCAGATCAGGAACTATTAGATATCCTGGAGATACCAATGGTTTATGGAACTAGGGAGCATGCACTTGCTGAACCTGGATCGGTTGTCATTTCCAAGAGCAAAGCAGATAAGTTTTTTCCGAACGAAGATCCAGTAGGAAAACTGTTGGTAACTAACAACAACACGGCGAATCCCTTGAAAGTAGGTGGCGTAATGCAGGATTTTCCATCGAACTCTCATATGCAGTATCACTTTCTTATTTCTCTGACAAACCGTGAATTTTGGAAGGGTGAACAAGATTTGTTTTGGGCAACCAACTATCCTACTTATGTTCGACTTCGCGAAGGTGCAGATCCTAAGGTATTAGAGAGGAAAATGCTCTCGATGGTTGAAAAATATCTTTTGCCACACTGGACCCAACGACGCGCTGTGGACGCCAAAAAGGTATTGGCTACCTTTCGATATGAGCTCCAGCCTGTATCTGATATCCATCTGAAGTCGACTGGTATTTATGATACAGCCCCGCGTAGCGATATCCGATACATATGGTTATTCGGTGGTATCGCATGCTTTGTTCTCGTTATTGCTGCCATAAATTTTATTAACCTATCTACGGCAAGATCAGCCAACAGAGCCAAAGAAGTCGGTCTTAGAAAGGTAGTGGGTTCTTTACGAGTGCATCTTATAAGACAGTTTCTTACAGAGTCTTTATTGTTTTGCGTTTGCTCTTTTGTCATCGGACTTGCGCTTGCAATACTTCTCGTGCCTTACTTCAATGAGCTTTCTGGAAAGTCACTGACCTTTCCATGGTCAGAGTGGAGATTGTTGCCGCTAATTCTCGCTGCGCTAGTTATGGTTGGCCTTATCGCCGGCCTCTATCCTTCATTTTATCTTTCTTCCTTTCAGCCTGTTCATGTTCTTAAAGGAAGTGTAACAAAGGGAAGCCAAGGTTCATTCCTAAGAAGCCTACTCGTGGTTTTCCAGTTTACAACGTCGATCATATTGGTGGTGGGGACAATAGTCATTTACCGTCAGATGAATTTTATCCTCAATACAAAAGTTGGGTTTGATAAGGATCAAGTGCTGCTTATTCAGGGCACCAATTCCATAGGCAATCGAGCAAAAACGTTTAAGGATGAGATCCTCCAGTTGAGCGATGTAAAGAGTGTGAGCTTCGCCGATTACCTTCCGATTAAAGGGACTAAACGAAATGGAAACGGATTCTGGAGAGAAGGAGAAGTAGAAACATCCCCGGCCGTTTACGGACAGCGGTGGGTTGTCGACAACGACTATATCAAGACCATGGGAATGCGAATTATGAGCGGACGCGATTTCGACATCAATGTGGCATCGGATGCCCAATCTGTAATAATCAACCAAAAACTTGCAAATGACCTGTTTCAAGGTGATGCATTAGGAAAGCAGCTTACAACTGGTGATGTTCCAAAAACCGTGATCGGTATCGTGGAGAACTTCCATTTTGAAACGATGAAGGAAGAGATTGGTCCGCTTTGTATGCTGATGGGTTTCAATTCTAATATAACATCTGTTAAGGTGAAGACCGCTGATATGGCGGGCTTTCTGAATTCTATAGAATCGATATGGAAAAAGTTTGCGCCCCACCAACCCTTACGATATACGTTTCTTGACGATAGTTTCGAGGCAATGTATGCAGACGTCAAACGCACCGGACATATTTTCAATAGTTTTGCCATCCTTGCAATAGTCGTCGCATGTCTTGGCCTCTTTGCGCTATCAGCTTTTATGGTTGAGCGACGTGGAAAAGAAATTAGCATTCGCTTGGTATTGGGCGCCTCTGTTAAAAGTATTTTCCGCTTGCTCACTCAAGATTTTGTAAAGCTTGTGGTGATTTCCTTTTTGATCGCCGCGCCATTGGGATGGTATCTGATGAATGATTGGCTGCAGGAGTACAAATATAAAACGGATATCACTTGGGAGGTCTTTTTAATAGCGGGTGGTCTTGCTCTGGCTATTGCCATTATTACAATAAGTTTTCAGGCGATTAAGGCGGCAGTGGTTAACCCGGCACAAAGTTTAAGGTCGGAGTAAATGGCTCATGGAAGAATTATACCGCCGAAGCTTGCAAAGCGTTTTCTGCTCTCTTTCCTGCGGCATGATCTTATTGAAGAGGTTCTTGGAGATTTAGATGAGCAATTTTACGTAACGCTTTGCACGAAATCGCGTCATAGAGCACGACTTAATTACTGGTTTCAGGTGCTTCATTACCTGCGCCCGTTTGCATTAAAGAGATTGAGGTCGTCATACATAAACAACAACGTCATGCTTAGAAACTATTTTAAGATTGGATGGAGAAATCTTTTTAAGAATAAAGGCTACTCGTTTATTAATATCGGTGGACTTGCCTGCGGAATCGCCGTGGCCATGGTCATCGGCCTTTGGGTATATGATGAATTGTCATTTAACAAGTATCATAAAAATCATGACCGGATTGCCACGGTAATGCTACGCGCAACTGTAAATGGCGAGACACGTACAGGACGCCATATGCCTTTTCCATTAGGTCCGGAATTGAGCCAGTCTTTTAAAAGTGACTTTGAACACGTGGTAATGTCAACTTTCACGGATGTTCATATTATCGCGAATGGAGATGTGAAGTTCACTGAATTTGGCAACTACATGGAGCCTGATGCACCGAAAATGCTGACGCTGGAAATGATTTTCGGAACGTATGACGGATTACGCGATCTGAATACGATTATGTTGTCGCAATCGCTGGCTGAAAGACTTTTTGGTGATGAGGAGCCGATGAACAAGATTGTGAAAATTGACAACAAAAGAGACGTCAAAGTGACCGGGATTTACAAAGATCTACCAAAAAATTCTCAATTTAATGATGTTCACTTTCTTGCCCCATGGGAGTTATACATTGCTTCAAATGATTGGGCTAAACAATATGTTCATTCCTGGAATAATTCTATGAATCAGGTTTTTGTGCAGATGGCCGCTAGTGCGAATATAGACGTCGTCTCACAGAAGATTAAAAACGTGATTCAGGACCATGCTCGTGTTGACGACAACGTACATGACATTCATGCCTTTCTCCATCCCATGAGCAGATGGCATTTGTATGACGAATTTAAGAACGGCGAAAACAGCGGTGGACAGATCCGGTTTGTCTGGCTGTTTGGAATCATTGGTTTTTTCGTTTTGCTCCTGGCCTGCATAAATTTTATGAATCTCAGTACCGCGCGGTCCGAACGCCGAGCAAAAGAGGTCGGTATTCGTAAGGCAGTTGGGTCAGTTCGTACCCAACTCATTACTCAATTTTTTAGCGAATCTTTCCTGGTAGTTTTTCTTTCGTTTGTATTGTCATTACTATTAGTGATTCTAGCCCTCCCGTTGTTTAATGAAATTGCAAATAAGCAATTGAATATTCTGTGGACCAATAAAATGTTTTGGTTTTCATGTATTGCCTTTGCAGTGATCACCGGAATTATTGCCGGGAGTTATCCGGCGTTATATCTATCGTCGTTTCGCGCAGTGAAAGTATTGAAAGGGACGTTTCGGGCTGGTCGTTTTGCATCCCTGCCTCGCAAAATTTTGGTGGTCTGTCAATTCACAGTATCGGTGTCGCTGATTATAGGAACAATTGTCGTTCACCAGCAAATCCAGCATACAAAAAACCGGCCGGTGGGGTACGACCGGGAAGGATTGCTTTATATAGATATGAAGACTTCTGATATCCATGACCATTTTACAGCGGTACGAAACCAGTTATTACAATCTGGGGCAGTGGTAGAAATGGCAGAATCGAATAGCTCAGTGATAAAATACAGCGCTAATCACAGTGACCTGGATTGGAAGGGTAAAGATCCTGATTTCTTCTACCACTTTGCCATCGAATGGGTGGGTCCAGAGTATGGTAAAACGGTAGGATGGCACTTCACGCATGGTAGGGACTTTTCCCGAGATATTAAGAGTGATTTGGATGGCATTGTGATTAATGAAGCAGCGGCAAAGTACATGGGTCTGGAAAATCCGGTAGGTGAAGTGGTGAAGTGGCAGGATCGAAATTATACCGTTTTAGGGGTCGTGACGGATATGATCGTTGAATCACCGTACAAATCTACCAGGGCTGCGATCTATATGCCATTGGGTTGGTACGGAAGTTCAGTGTTGCTTAAAATTAATCCCGAAGTGAGCACAGCACACGCTTTGGAAAAGATCCAAAACGCGTGGAAGCAGTATGTGCCAGGAATGCCTTTCGAATACAAGTTTGCCAGTGAGGAATATGCAAAAAAGTTTAGTACTGAAGTTCGCATTGGTAAACTTTCCTCTGTATTCGCCGTTGTGGCAATTCTAATTAGTTGCCTTGGGTTATTTGGACTAGCCTCGTTCGTGACCGAACAGCGAACCAAAGAAATAGGTATTCGAAAAATAGTAGGTGCATCGCTTTATGATGTTTGGCGGATGTTAACCAGCGATTTTGTGGTGTTGGTATTGATCTCCTTCGGTGTGGCGATTCCGATAGCATCTTACTTCCTCAGTTCGTGGCTCCAGCAATATGAGTACCGCACGGAAATCTCATGGTGGATATTTGCTGCGACAGGGATGGGCTCATTGCTCATCACTTTGCTAACGGTGAGCTTTCAGGCAGTTAAGGCAGCGATGATGAATCCGGTGAAGAGTCTAAGGTCAGAATAGTCCGGTGAAGAATGATCGAATCATACCGCCAAAACTGCCATTAAAGATCCTCCGAACTTTTTTGCGTGATGCTATCGCGGAAGAAGTCACTGGCGATCTGGAGGAAAAATTTTATAAAACTTTAAGCACAAGTTCGTCTTTCAAAGCCAAACTCAATTACTGGTATCAGGTATTTCACTATGCAAGGCCTTTTGCCATGAAAAAATATGAACACCTAAATCTTGGTTCTACTACTATGTATAAAAGCTATTTCAAATTTGGATGGAGGAATATTTCAAGGCACAAAACGTATTCCGCCATTAACATCTGTGGCCTAGCCATTGGGTTGGCCTGCTGCATCGCGATAGCACTTTACATCGCTGACGAATATAGTCACGACCGGTTTCATTCAAGTTCTGAAAATATTTATCGGGTAGTTAATCGGCAAAAGATGGGGGATAACTTTTTTAACATTGCATCTACTCCAGGCCCTCTGGGAAGTGCACTTAAGTCAGATTTCCAGGAGGTTGAGAGGTTTTGTCGAGTCGGGCAGATAAAATCTGCTGGTATCCTGCAATACCAGTCTTCTGTAATCGAGCCCCGTGAATTGCTGCAGGTAGATAATAACTTCTTTAATGTATTTGATTTCAGCATGATTCAGGGAAATCCACGGACTGCGCTGCAATTGCCCGACGAAGTCGTGATCACGGAAACCTTCGCGGCCAAACTTTTTGGAGCAGACTGGAAAAATTCGGTGGAACTGATCGGCACCCAAATAATATACAATGACAACCGGATTCTCACGCTGGCAGGTATTACGTATGATCCTCCCGCCAATTCTCACATACAATTTGATGTCCTTCTTTCATTGCGATATGAAGAAATCCACTCCGAATATTATGGTTGGAATAGCAACAACTATCACACGTATATTTTGCTTGACAGGAAGGCCGATGCCTATGAAATGAATAGGAAAATATCCAACTATCTCGATAAATATATTTCCGATGAATCAGAAATAGAACT
This sequence comes from uncultured Chryseolinea sp., assembly GCA_946478915.1. The sequence goes on along the minus strand of CAMLER010000009.1, from coordinate 12,772 downwards.
CTCGCTTCAGCCACTAACGGACATTTATCTGTTTTCAAATTTTGATTTTCAAACTGACTGGAGCAAGACTGGAAATATTCTCTATGTCAAAGTGTTCATTGGTGTCGGCCTGATTGTGCTTTTGATAGCGGTTAGTAATTACGTTAATCTTTCGACGGCGCGTGCCACTAGGCGAGCAAAGGAATTTGGAGTCCGTAAAGTTGTCGGCGCCAGTAAGACTCACCTGGTCGCGCAATTTTTGACTGAATCATTTATAATTACTGCGATTTCAACGGCAATGGCTCTGATTATTGTGCAGCTTTCTCTTCCATTGTTGAACGATATTTCGGCAAAAAATTTACGTATTCCTTTTGACGAATTCAGATTCGTCGTCGCCATTTCCGTTTTCGTTGCGACTGTAAGTTTTGTGTCGGGTGTTTACCCTGCAATACAGGCTTCAAATTTACTGGCGGGAGTGAGTATGAGGGGATTATTTGCACGAGCCACCGGACATAGTTTTCGCCGTGTTCTCGTGGTTTGCCAATTTACATTGTCAGTTGTTCTGATTGTTGGAACGATTGTAATATCTCAGCAAATGAAATTTCTTCAAGAAAAGGATTTAGGTTTTGATAAGGATCAGCTTCTCTATATCGGATTGAAAAATGAGCTTCCTGCAAAGAGCCAGATAATAAAAGCGGACTTGCTTGATCAAACCAGTATTTCGGCAGTCAGTATAGCATCGAACAACCTGGTAAACGTGGTTCGATCAACCGGCGGAATTGGATGGGAGGGTAAGACGGCGCACGACAAAATCCTGATGACGCATATGAATGTCGACCATGATTTTCTTGTTACAACAGGCATGACGTTAGCGGCGGGTAGATATATCGACCCAGATATTGCAAGTGATACCATTTCCGCTTACTTGATTAATGAAACAGCCGCCAGAAATATGGGATGGACACCGGATTCAGCCATTGGCAAGAAATTGTCGATGTGGGAAGAAGAAGGTGAAGTAATCGGCGTAGTAAAAGATTTTCATTTTCGCCCTATGACAGAAACCATTAACCCATTTCTGTTTCGATATCGACCGAAAGAAAAACCATCAGGCCTCTTCGTTAAAACAAAACCTCACCGAGTCGCAGACGCGATTTCATCAATCGAGGCAATTTTAAAACATCACGATCCTAAATCAGTTCCCTTCTATCAGTTTGTAGATGATGACCTGGAGAAACAATATCGCACCGAGCAGAATACTGGCCGGATAATTTTTATTTTCTCCGTGCTGGCAATATTTGTAGCATGCCTTGGACTGTTTGGGCTGGCCACGTTTACTACGGAGCAGCGGTTAAGGGAGGTGGGCGTGAGAAAAGTGTTAGGGGCCAGCGTTGCGAGCATTGTGAAGCTCCTTTCCAGAGATTTTTTAACCCTTGTGGCATTTGCCGTCATTATTTCCGTGCCTTTGGGATGGTGGGCAATTGGTCGATGGCTCGAGAATTTCGCGTACCGGATAGATCTGGAATGGTGGATGTTTATAATGGCGGGCATTGTTGCAATAGCCATAGCTTCGTTCACGATTTCGTTTCAGTCCATTAGCGCAGCACGAACAAATCCGGCAAAAACGTTAAGGTCAGAATAGTTTGAAGTCAGATAAAACGATACCACCAAAACTTCCTCAAAGATTTTTACGGATGTTCCTACGGGATGATCTTGCCGAAGAAGTGACTGGCGATCTCCAGGAGAATTATTACCAGAATTTAAAAACCAGATCTCCTGTTCGGGCGACTCTCAACTACTGGTACCAGGTAGCGAACTACTTGCGACCCTTTGCCATCAGAAAATTTAATAATTATCATTTTAACCCTTATGACATGTTTCGGAATAATTTAAAGATCGCATTTCGGAATTTATGGCATCAAAAATTTTCGTCGCTGATAAACAGCTTTGGACTGACTATCGGTCTTACTTCTTGTTTGTTGATTGGACTGTATATACAACATGAGTTAAACTTTGATCAATTCCAGCCAAATGGTGAAAGGATCGCCAGGGTAATCATGGAATATGGCTTTGATGGTAGCCCAGAAACCACGCGGGGAAATTTTACCAGCACAAAGGTCGCCCCGGTTTTTGTCCGGACATTTCCTGAAGTTGAATCCGCTGTACGAATGACCGACCGTGACGTCATTGTTCAAATGAACGGTCATAACGTTAGCGAGCCTAACTTTATGTATGCTGACTCATCTTTTTTAGATGTTTTCGATATTCACTTTTTGGAAGGCAATTCTCAAATCGCGTTGGATGGTCCCAACCATGTTGTATTAACCCAATCTGCTTCAAAAAAATATTTTGGCGATGAAAGTCCTATAGGTAAGACGTTAATAATTGGAAACGATGACACCGAATACAAAATCACAGGTGTTGTTCGCAATTATCCCGGCAACTCGCAAATTAAGTTTGACTTCCTGGCCTCATTCTCTTCCTTAAAAGCTAACCAGGAGGAGACCTATTTCGACGCAAACTACACTACCTACATTTTGTTGCATAAGGATGCTCCTTTGCCAGAACTGCAAAAAAAGGTCAGCAGCTTCATGAAGGAAGAGGTGAAGGATCCCGGAACTTTTATCGACTTTCATCTCGAACGCTTTTCAACCATACATCTTTATTCGCCGTATCCGGCTTTTGTGCCTAACAATAGCATGACTTTCTTATTTGCTTTGGCAGGTGTCGCTGCGTTGATTTTGGGAATTGTCTGTTTCACCTACATCAACCTGGCAACTGCTAAATCTTTTATGCGGGCCAGGGAAGTAGGCGTGCGGAAGGTGGTTGGTGCCACCAAAGTCCAGCTTTTCATGCAGTTTGTAAGCGAAGCGGGTGTTCTCTGCGTTGCATCGATTCTTCTGAGTGTGTTTCTTTCCACGATCCTTTTACCTTATTTTAATCAGCTGACCGAACGCCAACTTCTCCCTCAAGATTTGTATTCGCCTACCTTCATTCTTTACGGAGTTATTCTCACAATTTTTATGAGCGTGTTAGTCGGCAGTTACCCTGCTTTTGTTCTTACAGGATTTCAGCCCGCAACAGTCTTAAAGGGGGTATTCAAGAATTCAGTTTCGGGAAGATGGCTGCAACCTGCATTGATTGTTTTTCAGTTCAGCATTTCAGCATTCCTTATAGTGTCAACTTTAATAATTCAGGAGCAACTCCAATTTATTCAAAATAAAAAACTTGGGTTTGATCGCGCTCATGTACTTGCTATACCGATGCACCGGCATGCACCCCCTAATCTATCATCGATCAAACAAGAATTAAAATCCATACCGCATGTCTTGAATATTTCAAGTTCGGCCAGTACACCCGTTAGGATTGCAGGCGGTTACAGTATGCGATCCGACGTTACGCCTGAGACCGAACAAATTGTAGTGAATGGAAATCCAATCGATGAAGGTTATATAAGAACTACCGGGATGGAAATTATTGCAGGTAGTGACTTGTCTGATCAGGATATGAAAGATGTATCATCCGAAAGTTATGAAGAGAGAATCTATCATTTTATCTTAAATGAGACCGCCGCCCGTCAAATGGGCTGGACTCCAGAAATCGCTATTGGAAAAAGAATGTTTGTGGGACATCGGGCAGGTAGGGTAAAGGGTGTTGTGAGGGATTTTCATTTTGAGTCGATGCATGCTGCTATTCGACCCTTGGTACTGTTTCCAGAGATAAGAAGTAGATACCTACTGGTGAAACTGGATGGATATAATCTCAGCGAAACCATCGGCCTTGTCGAAAAAAAATGGAAGGAGCTGATTCCGAATATCCCGTTTGAATATACTTTTCTTGACGATGAGTTTAGCAAGTTATACAAAGCCGAACAGCAGCTTGGTATTGTTATGAATTTGTTTGCAGTGGTTGCAATTTTGCTGGCCTGCCTTGGATTGTTCGGATTGTGCTCGTACATGATGCAACAGCGCACAAAAGAGATCGCTATCCGAAAAGTATTGGGTGCATCCATAGTCAGTATTGTCAACTTGCTAAGCAGCCGGTTCGTAAAACTAATAGTGCTGGCTGTGCTGTTGGCATATCCCGCTGCTTACTTTATGATGAACGCATGGTTGCAGGAATTCGCCTATAGGATTTCTATCAGTCCTTGGGTTTTTGTCCTGGTCGCATTGACTTCTCTTCTAATTGCACTATTAACCGTGACTATTCAAAGTGTCAGAGCAGCCGTGGCGAGTCCGGTTGAAAGTATCAAGTCGGAATAAAAAGTTCTCAACAGTTGATAAGGTGAAAGAAGTATCCGGAATACCAAAGCTAGCAAGGAAGTTTCTTTTGTTTTTCCTACGAAAGGAACTCCATGAGGAGGTCCTTGGAGATCTGGAAGAAGGTTTTCATTCTACGCTCAAGTCAGAGTCGCTTTTTAACGCGAAAGTAAAATACTGGTATCAGGTATTAAGGTATTTACGACCGTTCGCAATTCGAAAATTTCAGTCGCTCAACATTAACCATACCGCCATGTACAAAAGCTATTTAAAAATTGGATGGAGAAATCTGGTCAAGGACAAAGGTTATTCGATTATTAATATAGGTGGTCTGGCTATAGGCATGAGCGTAACGTTGTTGATTGGATTGTGGATACAGGATGAGTTTGCCTTTAACAAGTATCATACGAACTACGATACAATCGCCAAGATCTACAGAACCAACAATTGGGGTGACGGCATTGAAAGCAACACGTCTCAAGTTGCTGGCCTCGGTACGCTGCTTCGAAATGAATATGGAGCTCACTTCAAAAGCGTGGTGATGGTGCGACAAAGGATCGAAGATCGTGTGATAGCCTTTGGCGACAATAAGTTTACCCAGGGCGGATATTTCATGCAGCCGGAAGGCATTGATGTTTTTAGCTTGAGAATGATCCAGGGTTCTGCGAAACGTGCATTAAGGGATATGACCTCAATAATCCTTTCCGAATCATTGTCGAAAAAGCTTTTCGGTGAGCAGGATCCTCTGAACAAAATCGTTACGATGGATGGTGCTTCGAATCTGCTCGTGACAGGCATTTACCAGGATCTACCCAAGAATTCAGAATTATTTGGTGCGACTTTTTTTGCTCCCCTGGATCTGTTTGCCGGCGGCCCCGGCAGACTTGATGCCTTTGATAATTATAACATGACCATCTATGTTCAGGTACATAACGCAACTGAAGTTGAAAAAGTGAGCGAAGTAATAAAGGATGCGATGCTCCCTTACATCGACAAAGAGACAGCAGATACTAAGCCCGCATTGTTTCTACTCCCCATGCGGGACTGGCATTTAAACTCTCAATTTGAAAATGGGTTGAGGGTAATGAGCCGGGAAATGAAAGTTGTGTGCTCGTATACGACAACTGGAGCATTTGTTCTAATCTTGGCGGCCATAAATTTTATGAACCTGAGCACGGCTCGCTCTGCAGGGCGAGCACGGGAGGTTGGTATACGAAAATCTATTGGTTCGCAACGAAATCAATTGATCCAACAATTTCTAGGAGAATCATTGCTTATGGCGAGCTTGTCCTTTTTGGTTTCGTTGGTCCTCGCAGCCCTCGCGTTGCCTTCATTTAATATTCTTGCCCAAAAACAACTGTTGATGCCTTGGGCGGACTATCACTTTTGGATTACCGGAATTTCATTTGCAATTTTCACCGGGTTGATGGCAGGATGTTACCCTGCTTTTTATCTCTCATCTTTTAATCCTATCAAGGTATTAAAAGGAACTTTCAAGGTTGGGCAATCAGCCTCTGCAAGAAATGTTCTTGTCACCGTTCAATTTATTGTATCAATTGGACTTGCCATTGGTACAATTGTGGTCTATCAGCAGATAGCGTTCGCGAAGAACAGGCCGGTCGGGTATTCGCGCGAAGGACTGCTATCACTGCAACCGCGCTCTCCTGAATTCTCCGGGAAATATCAAGTACTGAGAAATGAGTTGAAGAAAACCGGTGTGGTCCTGGAGATGGGCGAATCAAATTATTCAATTACCAGCACGTTAGGATGGAATGGTGGTTTCTATCATAATGGGCGGAAGATAGAGCCTTCCTTCAATACAATTTTTGTAACGCACGAATATGGCAAAACAGTTGGGCTGGAGTTTTTACAAGGCCGCGATTTCTCCAGAACGTCTCCAGCAGACACCGCCGGTATTCTTATTAATGAATCGGCAAGCTACGAACTTGGAATCAGCGATCCGGTCGGCGAGGTTCTTCATTGGAAGCCCGGCACTCTAGACAGAGGTACATTTAAAATTCTGGGCATCGTGAAGGACATGGTAAAAGGATCTCCTTTTGAAGTTACTGATCCGTCAATCATTTTTCTTTCCAATGGTGACTTAACTAACTTGTATATACGGATCATCCCAGCGGTAAGTGTGCATGATGCCTTGCCAAAAATACAGGCTGTTTTTCAAAGAATTGTTCCCTCCGCACCGTTTGATTACACTTTTGCCGACGAGGACTACGCAGCAAAATTCTCTGCGGAAGAGAGGGTCGGGCAACTCGCGGGACTATTTGCCATAATAGCTCTCGTCATCAGTTGTCTTGGACTTTTTGGATTGACATCCTTTGTGGCTGAGCAGCGGACGAAGGAAATCGGAATCAGAAAGGTGCTCGGTGCTTCTGCAGGACAGATATGGCAAATGCTTTCGAAAGACTTTATTCTTATGGTTAGTATTGCAAGCATAATCGCATCACTAGTCACATTCTACTTGATGGATGAGTGGCTTCAGGGTTACCAGTACAGAATACAAATCTCCGGATGGATCTTTTTTTGGGCGGCCGTGGGTAGTATCATTGTAACATTCCTAACCGTCAGCCACCAGGCGATTAAGGCCGCAAGTATGAATCCGGTGAAAAGTCTAAGGTCCGAATAACCTAAGTTGGCAGATCTTTCGAATTAAAACTTTTTAATGCCTGCATTTTATCTTTTTGAGCGCCAGCTTCTTAAATTAGAGCACTACTTCTTTAATGAAAATGAAAGCCATCCGATGGGTTACCCTATTCTTATGGGTTGGCATTTTGCTCTTACGTTGTTCAACTAGCGACTCCAGGCTTGCAAAAATAGACAGATTCGCCCTGGTTACAAGGCATAATGTCATTCTTACCAGACCCGATACGCTTGGATCACTTTCGGTTGGAAACGGCGAGTTCGCTTTCACAGTTGATGTGAGTGGTCTACAGACCTTCCCGGAAAAGTATGAAAATGGAATTCCCCTGGGTACACAGGCGCAATGGGCATGGCATAGGTTTCCGACGGATGAAAATTTTACGTTGAGTGACGTTTCAGAAGAATTCGAGTCATGCGATACAACTAAGGCGCCATATGCAGTACAACAATCGGAGGGGAGAGGGAAAGCAGCAACAGATGCTCTCAGGATTAATCCTCACAGGCTACACCTCGGGCTTGTTGGATTGGTGTTGTTAAAAGAAAACGGTGAAGAAGTTGAACTCGATGATCTGGAAGAGCTAAGGCAAGAACTTGACTTGTGGACTGGAAGAATCGAGAGTAGCTATGAAGTCGAGGGCGAGCCGGTGAAAGTTACCGTATACGCGCATCAGCAAAAGGACCGGATAGCAGTAAAGATCGAATCGAAATTGATTGCAGAAGAAAGGCTAAAGATCAAGTTTAAGTTTCCATATGGTAAAGGGTGTCATGTTTGTCCGGGGTATGATTTTTCCAACGCAGATAAGCATAACTCTACTATAGTATTAGCGCGCGAAAAGCAGGCGATCGTAAGGCGACAGGTAGACTCCACTGTCTATTTCACTCATATTGCATGGAATGATACTGGCGTGCTTAATCAAGGTTCCGGTCCTCATAATTTTATTTTGCAGCCATCACCAAATCATCGAATTTTTGATTTTACAGTCACATTTGCTATCGACAGCATTTTCGAAAAATCTGATTTTACATTAACTGAAAGCAATAGCATAGAACATTGGAAACAGTTTTGGGGCTCCGGTGCGGCTATCGATTTTTCAGATTGCACTGATCACCGAGCATTTGAGTTAGAAAGGCGGGTCATTCTTTCGCAATACCTAACAAAAATTCAGTGCTCAGGATCTCTGCCGCCGCAGGAAACCGGACTTACTATGAATAGTTGGTATGGAAAATTTCACCTTGAAATGCATTGGTGGCATGCAGCGCATTTTGCACTGTGGAACAGACCTCAGCTTCTCGAAAGAAGTTTGGGATGGTACAACACCATAACTGCGAAAGCAAAAAATACGGCCACCTGGCAGGGATACCGAGGAGCCCGCTGGCCAAAAATGACAGACCCGTCTGGTTCCGAAAGTCCTTCAGACATTGGGGCATTTATCATATGGCAGCAGCCGCATCCAATTTATTTCGCTGAGCTGCTCTACCGTAGGGACTCAGCTGCAGCGACACTTGAAAAGTACAAAGAACTCGTGTTTAACACAGCGGACTTCATGGCATCTTTTGTAAAGTTTCGGGAGGGCAAGTATCATCTGTGCCATCCGTTGATTCCAGCACAGGAAATTTTCAAAGCTAGAGAAACCAGCAATCCTACTTACGAATTGCAGTATTGGTACTACGGACTATCAATTGCGCAGAAATGGCGCGAGCGCTTAGGCCTAACGTTAGATCCTAAATGGAGTGATATTATTCAAAACCTGCAATCACTTCCCACCCGAGACAACTTATATCTTCCGACCGAAACTCACAGGAACGCTTACCGTAACAAAGATTTTCGTCGCGACCATCCCGCAGTGACCGGGGCTTATGGGTTTCTTCCCTGGAACGAAAGGATCGACACGGTGATCATGGCTAATACTTTAGATAACATTATGAACGAATGGCAATGGGAAACTACCTGGGGATGGGATTATCCGCTGTTGGCAATGACAGCCACACGGCTTAACAACCCACAACAGGCGATCAATGCTTTGATGATGGATGTGCAAAAAAACAGTTATCTCGTAAACGGTCACAACTATCAGGACGAGCGCCTGAGACTATATCTGCCTGGCAACGGGGGCCTCCTTGCTGCTGTAGCCATGATGGCTGCCGGATGGGATGGAAGCAAGGTGAATGCTCCTGGCTTTCCCAAGGATGGCAAATGGAGAGTGCGATGGGAGGAATTTGCAAAAGCACCCTAGTACCATTATAATATTTTCTGAATACCTTTTCATCAATTTTAGCCGGATATAAACTTTCACAGGCAAATTTCAGGGATATATAAAAATAATTCTATATTGCGCAATCGATTGCGCAGTTAGCGCTATTTTCGAAAAAAATATTTGATCTAACTCTATCCCTATGAAAACCACGCGACGAGATTTCATCACCACTACTGGGGCACTTGCTGGAGCACTCATTGTTAATCCGCTTGATTCCGTTTCTGCTGCTACATGGAGTGCGGATAAGAAAAAAAGAATTGCAATTGTTGGAACTGGTGTTCGTGCGTTGGGAATGTGGTCGAAGAGCGTGCAGGAGGCATACGCCGACAAAGTTGAGTTTGTCGGTCTTTGTGATATAAATCCCGGTAGGCTGGAATCGTTCAAGAAGTCCGTCGGTTTTACGTGTCCAACCTTCACCGATTTTGAAAAAATGATGAAGGATACCAAGCCCGACACGCTAATAGTTACGACGGTGGATTCAACCCATCATGAATTTATTATTCGAGGGATGGAACTCGGTGCTGATATCATCACCGAAAAACCAATGACTACAGACGAACAAAAATGCGAGGCAATATTGGCAGCTGAAAAGAAAACGGGGAAGAAGGTGACCGTAACGTTTAACTACCGCTATTCGCCGCATCGGGCAAAGATCTATGAACTATTGCGCAATGGTTCCATTGGTGATATCACGTCAGTTGATTTCCATTGGTATTTAGATACCAGCCACGGCGCTGATTATTTCCGCCGTTGGCACAGGTTGAAAGAAAAGGGGGGTACCCTTTGGGTCCACAAAGCTACCCATCATTTTGATCTGTTGAATTGGTGGCTCGAGTCAGACCCCTCTGAGGTTTATGCGTCGGGTAGCCTTGACTTTTATGGAAAGAATAATCCTTTTCGCCACACGAACTGCAGACCATGTCCTCATAAGGATAAATGCAAATTTTATTATGACATAACCAAGAGCAAAACTAACGTCATGTTGTACGTAGACAACGAAAAGCACGACGGCTATCTTCGCGATGGCTGCGTTTGGAAGGAAGACATAAATATATACGATAAGATGGCAGCCACTATAAAATACGCCAATGGTGTACAGGTAGCCTACTCGTTAACGACATACTCTCCCTACGAAGGCTATCGTATAGCATTCAATGGTACAAAGGGAAGAATTGATGCATGGATCGAAGAAAGTAATCCGATTGAGCGGAAGTCATACGATGAAATCGTATTAACCAGAAATTTCGGTACCCGGGAATTTATCCGCGTGCCTGAAGGTACTAGCGGCCACGGCGGTGGTGATAAATTGTTGAAGGATAAAATATTTGCCGGGGTAACCGAAGATCCACTTAATCAGGCTGCAAATGTTCGCGACGGCGCACTTTCTATCCTCATCGGAATAGCAGCGCGAAAGAGTTGTGAAACGGGGCAGGTCGTGAAAATAGCAGATCTCACAAGTATTAAGCCGGGCCCGAAACGGCAGTCCGCATCTGCATCCTAAATTTCATATTGTAGTTGGGTTTATATGATTCGTTGCCACTTACTGATGGCTTTGAAATATTTACGTTGAAATTCTAACGTAAAATGTAAACCCAAATCAAAATCTAGAACAGTTCAGCGAAATGATCATTTTACTGCGTCATCCCTGTTTCCAGCATACGCTTTTTTGATATCCCGTTTTAACGATTTACCTGCAACAAATTCCATCCCCTGAAAGATATGATTCAGGTAAGTTTCGTCTTCGTAATCTTTTTTGTCGTGCCCCAACGTGGTTATCCAGATCGTACCACCATCAAACTGCTGATGCCATGAAGCAGGGTAGTAGCGCGCAAAAGATCCGACGTTCTTTTGAATTTTTTCTTCTTCATCCTTGCTAAGATGTGAAAGGTCGTGAGCGAGAACCACCTTAATGCCGGGGTACATTTCTTTCATAAAATAGCATTCATCTCCCTTTGTCCAGTCGGTAGGTACACCTTTTGCCGTTGGATGCGCAGCATCAATGATCTTAAGTGTCAACGGTTGAAATTTTGGATGCCATGCAAAAGATCCACCCAGCATCATCTTGAACCAGGTCCAGTTTCTTTCCGTGCCTAACACGGAATGCAGCCCAACAAATCCACCACCGGATTCAATATACCTGCGAAACGCAAGCCGTTGTTCATCCGTATCAAACACATCATTGTTGGTATTAGCGAAGAGTAGAAAAGAATATTGTTTTAAATTTTCGTCCGTAAAAACCGAAGCGTCGTTTCCCGATTCTACTGTGAAACCTTTTTCGGATGCCAGCTTCTGAATTCCCTTGACGGAACTTTCGATGTTATCATGAACGTATCCTTTTCCGTTCTTGGTATAGACAAGGACTTTAACATTTTTCCATTTCACCTGGTTGGATTGCCCGAAGACAACCAACGTACCAGCTAACATAATACAAGCGAAGATGAACCCGGATAAAGTTTTCATTTACAAATTGATTTTATTTAGGAATACTTGGCCTGACTTCAACTTTGCTGGGCAACGTTCGCGGATGCATTTTCAACAGATCAACTACTATTTGTCCAATATCTTCGGGTTGTATCTTCCAGGAATCATCTGGATTGGGATGCCCTCCGTTAAACTCCGTGGCCACAGAGCCGGGCATTATCGTTGTTACCTTTATTCCATAGCCCCGTAAATCCAACATGGCAGCCTGCGAAAATCCAACCAACCCAAATTTGCTGGCATTATAAGCTGACCCACCTGCGAAAAAATTTGTACCTGCCAGACTGGCCATTGTAATAATATAACCTTTGGATTTTTTTAATGCCGGCAAAGTTGCCTTTACACTATAAAATACGCCGGAAAGATTGGTATCGATCGTTTCCTTCCATTGTTCCGGTGTCAGCGTTTCGATGTTGCCGAAATATCCAAGTCCCGCGTTCGCAACGAGGACGTCTAACGATCCCCATTTCTTAAGTATCGAGTCAACTGCCTTTTGTTGCGCACTGGCATCTCTAACATCTGCTTCGAGGCCGAGCACCTCGCCTTTTCCCAATTTGTTCAGCTTCTCAGCTGCTTCACGGGCCGCTTTTTCACGTCGGCTTGTTATCGCCACTTTGGCACCCTCATTAACGAGTGCTTCTGCTACGCCATAGCCGATTCCCTTGCTGCCACCCGTTACCAAAATTACTTTGTCTTTCAATCCCGCCATCTTTGTAATTGTTTTCTGCGAATATATTATAAAAGCCGACAGCTATCAGCATTCAGCGGACAGCAATTGCTCAATCAAAAGCGGAAGGCAAAATATTGGCGCGGAAGTCATCCACTAGTAGCGAAGAAACTCATGAGACTTTATTTACAATCGACCGGCTATGGGCCAATGACTAATCACCCATCTTCAACGGTCGGGGAGATGGAGTATTACCATACTATCTCTTTGGCATCGATGAAAATGTTTCTTAAAAATGTCAAGTGAAGATATCGATAGAAAACGCAAACAACGAGATATACCAGAAGCCGTTAGCGACGATATATCGGTAAACGTATATGCACCAGAAGTCCCGCTAGGGACGATATATTGTAAAAAACACAATGAGATTCCGCAGAAAACCCGCAGGGATGACCTGTATTTTTTTAGGCGTTGAGCTTTTT
>CAMLER010000008.1 GCA_946478915.1 uncultured Chryseolinea sp. | reverse complement strand
GAAAAATTTCCTTTCTTTCCCTGCTTACATAAGATGACAAAGGCTCTCCGATTCTCAGCGGAGAATTGTGCAAGGTTGCTACCGTCTGTGCAGCTTCCTGGTTGAAAAACAGCAAGGCTCCATACGGATCCGTTATAATTACGGAATGATCAATGTTGTCGAGTATTGAACTTAGGACATCCATCTGCACCGGTTAAATATTACATAACAATCTACAGGCTATCGAATCTCCACCTCTTAATTGTGATCACCACAAATCAAAAGGTGTCGGTTTCAGTTTTTGTGGATGTAGATGGGCTCATTAAATGTAATGTTTTTATGAACGATATCAAAACAAATTGCATGACGCTATGCTTTTACTTTTTTAATGTAAAGTAAAACGTGGCACCTTCGTCAAATTTTCCTTCTGCCCACACTATGCCGCCATGCCTTGAGATGATGCGCTGTACGATGGCAAGTCCAACACCGGTACCCTCAAACTCCTTTTGAGAATGTAGGCGTTGAAATACACCAAATAATTTATCGTAGTATAACATGTCAAAACCCGCACCATTATCTTTTATGAAATACATTTGTTCGTCTTCCCGATCGCCAGAACCTATTTCTATAACCGTCCTCGTGCGATTGCGAGTATACTTGACCGCATTCGAAATGAGATTTACCCAGACCTGACGCATCGTTACCGTATCAACCAGAGCATCGGGTAATTCTCCCAGGGTAAATTCAATTGATCTGTTTGGTTCCATCCGCTTTTGTTCTTCACAAATATTTAACACCATCTGCGACATGGAAGTTTGTGTCTTAATAAGCTCTTTTCTTCCCAATTGAGAAAACGCAAGTAAATCATCAATCAGCCTTCCCATTTTTTGGGTGTTATTGGTAATGATATTTGTTAGCCGCAAGGCCTCGGCATCGAACTTACCAGCATATTCATCAGTCAGGATATTCATGTAACCATGTATCGCTCGCAACGGCGCGCGCAGGTCGTGCGAAACAGAATAAGAAAATGACTCTAATTCTTTATTAGCGATTTCCAATTCCTTCGTTCTTTCATGAACGCGTTGTTCAAGCTCCTGATTGAATAATTTAATTTTTTCTTCATTTTGCTTTCGTTCTGTGATGTCGGAAATGAACACGCAAAATGACAACACGTCGTTTGTCTTCAAGGGACTTATGGATAACTCAATCGGAAATTCTTTCCCATCGCGATGCAGTGCTGTTATCTCCAGCAACCTGTTAAACAGGTGGGTCTTCCCATTGGTCAAATAATGTTGTATACCAGCCCTATGCCGTGCCCTAAGATTAGCTGGAATCAGCGTGTCCGCGAGATCTTTTTCGAAGACTTCCTCCTTCTTCCAGCCAAAGATTTTTTCCGCTCTCAAATTCCAATCAGTTATTCTACCATTGCGATCCATCACTATTACTGCTGTCATTGCTGAATTAAGGACGGAACGCATTCGCTCTTCACTTTCACTGAGTTCTAAAGTTTGCTTTTCAATCCTCGCCAGCATCTGATTAAATGCATCCGTTAATAAACCCAATTCGTCATCGCTTATTTTTTTCGCGCGCACGGAATAATCTTGGTTTCGGGAGACTATAAGGGCTGTTTCGGCTAACGCAAGAATAGGTTTGGATACTCGTTGTTGTAATCCTTTGGAAAGAATGTACGCTATAACAAATCCACCAAGAAGTATCAGGGAAGCTCCAACTGCGTACAGCTTAAATCGCTCGTACAGAATTTCAATATTGGACCGAATATAGAGACTCCCCAGCACCTTGTCGCCTTGCATTACCAGTTGTACACCGGATACATAGCCATCTTCAAACCTATAACCTCCGGGGCCTGGTGCTAAGGGCAATGCACTTCTCGATAGGTCGGACGGATAGGTTGAAAACAAATTATTACTATTGTCGTAGAGACCTGCAGCCTCGATATGACTTTCCGCTTTTAGAGCAGCAAGAATTTCCGTAGCTGCTTTTGGATCGTCGAAAGCGAGGGCCGCTGTTGAATTAGAGGAGATAATTTGTCCTAATGTTGCAAGCTCTTGCAAAGTTGCTTGTCTGAAAGTATAAATTTCATACGCAAAAAAAGCTACACAGATCAAAACGGTACCGGCACTACTTGTGATCATGATGACATTGATCAATTTTTGCTGGATGGCACGTGCTGTAACCTTCATGTTCCTAGTGTTCAATCGACAATTTCAGCCAAACTCAGGAGTTTTGAACTGATCGAGATCTCCGATTCCTTAACAGAACTTAGGTTTACCCTGAGTTTAATTTTATTGTTATCCGTAACGAAATGAATCATTCCACCTTGATTAGAAAAGCCGATTTCATCGCTTACAGTGAGAATGTTTTTACCTCTTAATTTTTTCAACGCATCGCCTACTCTGATAAATCTGCCCGGATTTATAAATAGAATGTGACAATTACCTACCCGCTGTACACTGGTGTATCGTTCGACTTTCAGGTGGTGACCATTAACGATTTCATTTGCAACGATCTCATCAAGATATTTTCCAAAGGGATCCTTACCCAGCACACCAATCACGATAGCGCTATCCGTCGGTAATTTGGAATGCGGCCATTCCACAAACTGGGCAAAATTGAAAAGAAAAACTGCCTTAACTTCCGTCTCGTCGGTAGCTGCTCGCTTTTGAGGTGTAACCTCCATCACTTGAGAAAATGCGTAGACCCAACTAACTAGTCCGGCATTTGCCAGAATGATCAAGATGCTTTTCCAGTTTTTTTTATGAAATCTTTTTTGTGTGCTCATTCCTCTGTTTCAAGTTGTATTGCCGCGTGCTCTGGTTTCATATGAATAATATAGGTCATCATTCATAATCTGCACCTAAAATCGACAAGCTACCTTTCCATAAATACTTCTCTCAACATATCTTGGCTCGGGCGATGATGGGATGAACTCGATATGCTTGTCGTGCAACAGGTTTTGACCAACAATACTCAGTTCGATAAAGGTTGCAGGTCGCCAGGCAATTCTGGCGTCCAATTCCCAATAAGCAGCAACTCTCGGATTCGCCAGATCATCAACATAACGGGTTATCATGCTCAGCTCGGTGTTGTGTCCCGGATCAACCATTGTCTGAATTGAGAATTGGTGTGAAGGGTCGTTGCTTTCGACGCTTCCGCCGTTAAGATCATTACTGGTCGGTTTGACTGAGAGATCTTTTTTGAGAAAAGTATATCCGGCCCGAATGCGTGCCCAATTCCACGGCTCGTATGTGCCCGATAATTCGACGCCATAGGTGTCACCCTCGACACCATTTGCGAATGTTATTGGAATGTACAACGGTGGCGGCCCAGGCTCAGCGCTTCGCAAATTTTCGTATTGGTTAAAGAACGAGGCAACCGACAGGCTAGCAGAAGATAATCGCATGCGCCAACCGAATTCATAAGCATTAACTCCCTCCGATTCAAAATTGTCATTGCCTGTGATGAGTGGTATTTCCGGAGAGACATTAAGAAAAAAGTCCCTATCGATTCGTGACGGGATTCGCACTGCCCTGGAGGCTGCGGCCCAAAGCAACTGGCTGCTATTTATTTTGAATGCCAATCGCACGCCTGGTTGATATTGCATTCCCGTGTATTGATTATGTTCTGCCTTCAACCCGAGCGTAACGTCTAGTCGTTCATTTACAACGGAGATCCTATCTTGTATGAAAAGACTGTAGAGATGAAGCGTTTTTTCTCCAGGTTCAAACCTGAAGAGTTCAAGATTGTCGACCGTATGCTCCATCACCCGCACGCCCAGTCCCCAGATTATCTCATTGTATTTACCCAATACAAACCGGTGTTGCGCATCTGCGTCATATGTATTGAGCTTTTCCCGGAAGCCATTCCGAAAATCACGAAATGTCCTGTCATAATATACCTGAACACGAAAGTCAGAATTATTTGATTTTGTATGCAACCACCTGGCGAGGATGTTTTGCCCCCGGGCCTTGATCGGAGACGGATTACCATCGGGATTTGGGCGGGTATCGTAAACGTTACCTTGCAACATAAGCTTATTGGTGGTGCTGGGTTCCCAATTGAGTTGGAACCCGCCTTGAGCCATAGTCCAGTCATCTTCAGCGTCATTATTTTCGATATCCCTAACACTTGATTTTTTGAATCCGGTGGCATAAGCGCGATAATAGAATTTGTCACTTATCCTTCCACCATATCTGAGGGAACCATACTTTCGAAGTTCGTTGCCGACCCCAGCCTCTGCGAGGACACCCTGGCTATCTTTTGCGCTTTTCGAAATGATATTGATGACTCCATTTACAGCATTTGATCCCCACAGCGTTCCACCAGGTCCACTGATTACCTCAATGCGGTCGATGTCTTCCAGCAAAATATTCTGAACATCCCAGAATACCCCGGCATACAGTGGAGTGTATACCGTACGTCCATCTATCATCACCAGTAGTTTGTTGGCAAGGACATTGTTGAATCCTCGGGCGGTGATCGACCACTGGCTCGAATTAACCTGTGCAATCTGTAAATTTGTGGCAAGGCGTAATGCTTCGGGTAAACTTGTTGCTCCCGAATTTCGAATTTGATCTTGCGTGATCACTTGCACGGCCGAAGCTGTTTGGTCCAACTTTTCTGTCCGGCGTGAAACAGATCTTACCTCCACATTTAATAGTTCTTCTATGCTAAGCCGCTTTAAATCTGTAGATACCGCTACAACTTCTTCCGGAGCCTGTGCATGAACCGTTGTTGAAACGATGGAGAGGCCAATAAAAATTATCCTTGACAGGCTGGGGAAATGAAACATATGCATATTAGTCGCAGCTAAAGTTTTTAGCGTAAAACGGTGGTCTATACTTTGTTGATCACAAGCCAATACATCCCCAATTCAGTAATAACCCGAACGAAGTCGTGAAACTCTACGGGCTTAACGATGTAGCTATTTGCGCCAAGGTCGTAAGCCTTTTTTACATCAGGATCTTCGGCAGAAGAAGTTAATATCACAACAGGGATCATTTTGGTATGGGGTTCCGCTTTTATTCGCGTCAACACTTCCAATCCATTCACCTTGGGCATTTTAAGGTCGAGCAAAATCACTTTTGGAACATTCAAAACATTTCGCCCCGCATAAGAACCCATTGCAAAGAGAAAATCCAACGCCTCGGCGCCATCCACCAGGTGCGTAACATGATTTGCCAGATGGCTTTTCTTTAAAGCCCTGATAGTCAATTCGGCGTCATCAAGGTTATCTTCAACAATGAGAATTTCAATTTCAACTTCCTTCCCTTTCATCCATCATTTGCTTTTAGTTATAAAAAAATTTTTATGACAACTATAATTGTAAAAAGCAAAGCCCATCAACCCCCTGGGTAGGGGTTGATGGGCTCCAACCATCGACTAAAACTATGGATTAATTTTTCGTTATGCAAAACTAAAGGCGTTGAATTGGTTTCAATTTCCACGGTGAAAAACGGAAAACAAAATTTATAGAAATGTGTTTCAAGCACATTCGAAAATCGTTTATCCCATCCGTAAGTTTCTCATTCGTTGACGAATTTTGAAAACAGAAATTCTAACAAACGCTTGAGTTATGCGTGGTGGCCCTATCGATTTTTCATTGATCTGACTATTACCCGACGAGGATCCAACCATTTTTAATTCCGATGTGTCTAAGTAACACTGCTTGAATTATGAAATTTCTTTTCCTCTTACCCCTTTTCATAACAATTGTTTGCTGCGATAAGGACTCTGGGCTAAGCCGTGACTCGATCGAATACTTTCAAAAGTATTTAAAGCAAGACATGAATTATTCTGATATGAAATCGATTTTCGGTGAACCAGATGCGGATATCGGGAGCGGTATTCATATTTATGTATACAATCTGGAAGATGGTACGAAGGTTACCATTGGGTACACAGATAGAATTATTTACGCTAACCAGGTAGATGAAATGCAGGTTCTTACTGAATTAATATAGGTTTACCCACTTCGATTAAACAAACGGAACCCGTGCACAGATAATTTGTGTGCAGTGCCTTTTGTTTTAACACACACCTTTTTGCTCTAGTTGCTTAGTAGCATATTTTTAGAATTTCACTTCAGCAGATATGGCCGTATATTCATGCAATGAAAGCGGTTGTCATTATCAAACCCGGCGGACCTGATGTGCTAAACATTCAGGAGAGACCAAAGCCACATCCTGGCTCAGACGAAGTGTTGATTAAAGTATTTGCTGCTGGCATAAATCGTCCCGATGTTTTTCAACGAAAAGGAAATTATCCCCCGCCACCGGGCGCATCACCCGATATTCCGGGTCTGGAGGTAGCAGTCGTCGTCGAGGCTATTGGTGACAAAGTCGCAAAGTGGAAAGTCGGCGACAAAATTTGTGCATTGTTAACAAGTGGTGGTTACGCCGAATATTGCACGGCCCCGGAGGGTCAATGCCTGGAAATTCCTTCATCACTTTCTTTTGCAGAAGCCGCGTCCCTACCTGAAACATTTTTTACTGTATGGAACAATGTCTTTGATCGTGGACAACTGAAGCCCACTGAGACGCTACTCATTCACGGCGGTTCAAGCGGCATCGGCGTTACAGGAATTCAACTGGCAAAGGCTTGGGGTGCAAAGGTCGTGGTTACTGCTGGCTCGGAAGAGAAGTGTATTTTTTGTGAGAAGTTGGGAGCTGATAAAGCTATTAACTATAAAAAGCAAAACTTCGCCGAAGAAATAAAGCAACATTTCGGCGGTGCGGATGTGGTTCTTGATATGATTGGCGGGGATTATACGGCTCACAATCTCGATATTCTTAATGAAGATGGGAGACTAGTGTTGATCAATGCCATGAAAGGTGATCAGGCTACTATAAGGCTTTCTCAAATCATGCGCAAAAGGCTGATCGTAACGGGCTCATTGCTTCGGGTTAGAAGCGCGGCATTCAAGGCTACCGTTGCAAACCAACTTCGCAAACATGTCTGGCCCTGGCTCATTAGCGGACAAGTGAAACCAATCGTATTTCAGACATTTTCATTTGAAAACGCCAGGGACGCTCATGAACTAATGGAACGCGGCACTCATATGGGCAAACTGGTGCTCATCGTGCAAAATACGGAGAACAATTTTTGAAAAGACTGTGTTTGTAAGTTATGCAATCGGCCACAAAAGCCCTCCTTCTTCCAGGTTGCCATAATTGATGAGTGTCGCTATTCAACAACATGAGATTGAAAATTTTTTTACCCGCTATGAAGCGCGGTTAAATGATGCCTTGTCGGGAGCTGAACCCGAAATTGAAGAAACAGTAAATTCATTCGCTTCTCACTTTATTGAAGCCAGTCCCGCCGGGATTATTGCGGGAAAAAATGACAAAAAATTCAGGAAAGCGATCAGCAAGGGGTGGAGCTTTTATAAAGAAATTGGTATCAGTCTTATGGATATTCTCTCCATGCAAACTACCATCCTTGATAATTTGCACGCGATCGTCAAAGTGCATTGGAATTGTTCGTTTGTCCGGAAGAACAAAACAAATGGAGACATTGGATTCGACGTTTTTTACCTTCTTCAAAAAAGTGGCGATGACCTGAGGATCTTCGCCTACATCACTGGCGACGAACAGCAAGGCCTTAAGGACGCTGGATTGGTATCCTCATAAGATTCAATCTTGCAGGTTTAGAATTTCGGCAGACGGATATTGGCGCGCAACCATTTCCTGGTTTAAAAATGAAAGGCTGCGCGCATGCATAATATCATATCACTCAAGTCTCAGCACAAAATGTAAATGAAAAGTGTTCAGTGTTGAACCATGTCCGATTATCTTAGCATAGAATTATATTGAAAATAAGTTTTATTAGGAATGGATTACAAAGATTATTACAAAATACTTGGTGTAGAAAAAAACGCGTCGGCAGATGAAATTAAGAAAGCGTATCGGAAGCTTGCCGTAAAATATCATCCGGATAAGAATAAAGATAATAAGGCGGCGGAAGAAAAGTTCAAGGCAGCCAATGAAGCTCATGAAGTGTTGAGCGATCCGGAAAAAAGGAAAAAGTACGATCAGCTTGGAACCAACTGGCGTCAGTATGAAAACATGGGAGGAAGACCGGGCGGTGGTCAAAGACCAGGCGGTAGCGGTCCGTTTTCGTTCGATGGGGATTTCAGCGATATGTTTGGACAAGGCGGAGGTTCCGGATTTTCTGACTTTTTCGAACAATTCTTTGGACGTGGCGCATCAGGCGGGGCTCGTCAGGGAGGCCGCCCAGGAGATGCTGCCGGTCAGGACTATCAAACCGAAATGGACATTACCCTTGAAGAGGCATTTCATGGTGCGCATCGACTCATCGAGGTAGAGGATGAAAAATTACGCATTACAACCAAGCCTGGCGCCTATGATGATCAGTTGTTGCGTATCAAAGGCAAAGGCGGAAAAGGCAGTAGAGGTCAGCGTGGCGATCTTTATGTTCGTGTCCACGTTGTACATCACCCACGCTATACGCGCAAGGGTGATGATCTCCACACCTCACACACTATAGATTTGTTCACCGCGGTACTGGGTGGAACCGCGATAGTAGATACATTAACCGGACAGGTGAAGGTAAAAATAGCTCCCGGCACCCAGAGCGGAAGAGTGATTCGGATTAAAAATAAAGGAATGCCGGTGTATGGAGAGACGAACATCTTTGGGGATTTGTATGTTCAATTACAAGTACATATTCCAGAACGATTGACCGATAAGCAACGGCAATTGTTTGAACAATTAAGATCTATCAATTAAAATGGAAAAGTTTCACGCGCTCATTAGTTCTCCAACACCTGTGCTGGTTGACTTCTACGCCGACTGGTGTGGACCGTGTAAGGCAATGGGACCGGCAATACAAGCTGTTGGTAAAGACGTGGAGGGAAAGGCTCGCGTCATCAAGGTTAACATCGATAAAAATCAGGCAGCAGCGATGCAGTATGACGTCAGAGCTGTACCCACTTTTATCATCTTTAAAAGTGGGCAGCAAGTTTGGCGTCATTCAGGCATGATTGACAAAAGTACACTGGAGAAACAGCTGCTTTCCTTCGCCAGTTGAAGTCGACATATTCTGTGGTGGGCGTCTGGTCGAATTAATGCAATGATGTTGCAAATAGACTGAATTCTATATTACTTTGCAGTACCGAATCATGTTTAAGGCAGAAAAGATGCGCAGAATTTTCAGTGGGCCATTGTCCGCCATTCTTCTTTTGCTTCTGTATTTTGCCGGGAATGTCCAGTTTGAAACTTTTCACGATGTAGTTCATTCTTTTGACCAATCGCTGCACACGCCGGAGCAGGAGGAGGATCCTTGCCATCGGACGATGTACCACGAAGTGGAGAGCGATGGATGTGATCACAAAACACATCTTACGGCGATTGAGCAATGTCCGCTTTGTCACGTTGTTCCCATTAACATCCAACACTTTGAACCAAGTCATTCGTTTGAATCGCTTAAGATTGCAAGGGAATTTGTGCCATACGAGCCAACCGCAATCAATTCCTGGCAATTTATTGTCCTCCCTGCCAGAGCTCCTCCTGTAGTATAGAAGTTTCCATTCCATTTTAAAGCCGCGGTTTCACCGTTGGCGAAAACTTCTATTTAAACTCCAAATGATTTATAAAAACACAACATTGCTGATTGTAGCAATGCTTTTATTCCCATTTGCCGCCGTTGCGCAGAAATGCAACGGTGTGTTTACCGGTCGTGTGCTTGACGATTCAAATCAACCGATTGTTGGTGCGAGCATCCTGCTTGTACAGCAGGGTAGGGGAGATGTTACCGATCTTCAGGGTGGTTTTAATATTAAGGCATTATGTCCCGGATCCTATAAGGTAAGTGTTCGATATCTAGGATACGAGAATGAAGAATTTGAAATTGCCGTAGACGGCACGGTAAGAAGGGTAATTCACCTTAAGGAACACGTGAGCGAGTTACCGGAATTGGTTGTTGAAGATGAAAAGATGCACACGGAGCATGCGCAAAACATTACGACACTCAGCGCAAAACAATTAGCCGAATCTGCCGGTAAAACTTTAGGTGAGTCGCTAAGGGAAATTGCCGGTGTAAATTCAATTCAGAGCGGTCCTGGAATATTCAAGCCAGTTATTCATGGTGTTCACAGCCAACGTGTATTAATACTAAATCACGGCATACGGCAAGAGGGGCAGCAGTGGGGAGCAGAGCATGCGCCAGAAATAGATCCGTTTGTCGCGTCAGAAGTCTCAGTAATCAAGGACGCTTCGTCAATTAAGTACGGAACCGATGCCATTGGCGGAGTGATCGTGGTCAATCCCGCTCCTCTTCCAGAAAGCGGGGGAATTGGTGGATCAATAAGCACCATTGCACAAAGCAACGGCCGGTCTGGAACCATTTCAGGAATGATAGAAGGTGGTATCAAGAATGGAAATGGCTGGGGATGGCGCGTACAGGGTACTGGCAAAAGGGCAGGTGATTTTCATACACCAAATTATAGTCTAACCAATACTGGAATTAAGGAACTGAATTTTTCTGCGGCAGTTGGTTATCATGATGAACGCAGCGGGGTCGAAATATTCTTTAGCCATTTTGCATCAGACATTGGAATTCTAAAGGGCATTTCAATAGGCAATCAAAACGATTTGGAGGATGCCATGAATAGACCGGAGCCTTTGTACACCACATCGTTCAGCTACGACATCTCCGAACCACGGCAAACAGTTAGTCATAACCTGCTTAAGGTGAGTGGTCATATCAAGTTGCCAGAGAGCGAGGTGCGGTTGCAATATGGCTTTCAAAACAACCATCGCAAAGAATTTGATTTCAGGATCGGAGACCTTTCCAATACACCAGACCTGAACCTTCGGCTGAATACACATACTCTGGAAACCGAATGGGAATATTTCAAGGATGATAAATGGTCGATTTGTACAGGTATAACTGCAATGTTCCAACAAAACAGAAAAGTATTTGGCACTCAGAAGGTACCCTTTATTCCTGACTTCAATAATGTATCCGGTGGATTGTTTGCGATTTCGAAAATGAACCTGGATAAATGGGTGATCGACTTCGGATTGAGGTATGATTATCGTTACTATTCTGTCGCCGGTTATGATTACAAAAATTCGTTGTTCCGCGCTAACCTGAATTTTAACAACTTTAGCGCTACTGCCGGCGCTACATACACACAACGTAGTAATGAGAGTTTAAAACTAAATATCAGCAGTTCATGGCGACCGCCTCACGTAGCTGAATTATATAGTGTTGGAACCCATCAAAGCGCAGCTGCGAACGAGTATGGTTTTCTT
The DNA here is from genome assembly GCA_946478915.1 of uncultured Chryseolinea sp. The sequence continues at coordinate 10,257 of CAMLER010000008.1, read as the reverse complement.
CTGAACGACACCACCAATGAGGTACGTGATATCGACGATGTGTCATTCGACACTGAACAAGCGGTGAAATTTGTCGGCACCTATCAACGCGTATTGGGGAGTTTGGGTATCGAGGTGAGTCCCTATGTTAATTACATCTTCAATTACATCTATCTGCGCCCCGCCGGCGTTACGCAAAACATACGGGGTACCTACACGTACTTTCGGTATGCACAGACTGACGCATTGTTTCTGGGCCTTGATGTATCGGCGTTTTGGCAGGTGCACCCTCGGTTAAAGGTGCTTCCGAAGTTCTCTTTATTGCGAGCATCCGATCACAGTAACAACGACTATCTTGTCTTTATTCCCGCCAATCGGTATGAAACTGCCGTGCGTTATGACAAACCTTCATTGGGTTCATTGAGTAATTTCTTTCTTGAAACGAAGGGAAGGTTTGTGGACAGGCAGCGACGAGCTCCCAGAGTCATTACAGTTCAGGAGATCAATGACGCTAGTGCAAACGGCATCGATCCCTTTCAGGGAGATAATTCAAATTTTGATTTCATGGCACCTCCACCATCATATTTCCTCTGGGATTTTGCCGCAGGAGTATCTCTTAAGTCCGGACAAAAACGATTCGACTTCAGGGTCGCAGCGGAAAACTTGTTGAATAAATCGTACAGAGAATATACAAACCGTTTCAGGTACTACGCGGATGATATGGGAAGGAATTTCATTATTTCTGTTAAATGCATTTTTTAAAACAAGGTATGAACACTTTTAATAGAAAATATTTTTGGCCCAAATTGCGCCTATTTACTACGTTGGTCCTGTGTTTTATCTTTTCCTCATGTGAAGTAGATGATCCTGAAAAGGAAGAAGTGCCTGAGCTCATCACACAGATTGTCCTGCGCTTTGAGTCAAATGCTGGCGGGCAACCTATTTTGGTTATTGCAACAGATCCGGATGGGGAGGGTGTAAAAGATATCGAGATCGATGAACCAATCAGGCTGGCACCCTTGACTACCTATAACCTCAGCATCGCACTGATAAACAACCTTGCCGATGCAACGCAGCCTGAATACGATGTTACGGAAGAGGTTCGTGAGGAGGCCGACGAGCACATGTTCTTTTTTGGATGGAATGGGGATGTGTTCTCAGCTCCCACAGGTAGTGGAAATATAGAAAATGCAATTGGCCTTGTAAACTACCTGGATGAAGACATTAATGGCTTACCGCTGGGACTCGAAACTCAGTGGTCGACGGCATCAAATTCGGTCGGTGAATTACGAATAATTCTAAAGCATCAACCGGATTTAAAATCTGAGCAGTCGGATGCGCAGACCGGAGAAACAGATCTTGACGTAACTTTTCCGATCATGGTTGAATAAATATTATAGAGGAATTCAGCTCTTTTTTTTCAATACAACATTCTCTGAATTTTTGGCGACCAATCGCGTGTAAAATTCCCGTAGGTTAGGATATTCGTCCTGATAAAAGAGTGTCTTGTTGATTTGTAATCTGTTCATCACGACGATCTTGTTGCTGTTTACTGAAATGTTGAAAGTGTATTTTGCCGCGCCTTCGGGTAATGTAAAGACTTTGCTTTGCGGCAATTCTTCTACCGAATAACCATCGGGTATTGTTATGTTGTACACAGAAACCTTATCAACGATTGAGCTGAAGTCGACGGGATACTGTCGGGTTGTCAAAACAAATGGGTTGGCTTCCTCTCGGAGAAAGACAACCGGATTGAAATATATCAAGTCTCCGGAAAGGGTTGCATAGCTGTCGATGTTTATGTCGTAATTTTCAAGGAGAGGTTTATCGACATCCTTAACATTTAGAATCTCCGAATTTTGAACATTCGATAACTTATTTATAAAAGAGTCTTTCCTATAGGATTCCTCTCCCCCCTGTAATTTTTCACGGCCGGAAAATGCTGCATAACCATCGTTGGTGATGTTTACTTTTCCGCGCAACTGCCCTTCAGTAGAAAGAAGGACATTTGCGTTCAACGACACCTTTTCACGCTTTGTCGGTTCGATTCCAACCCAACCATGTTTATCAGCAGAGATAAGAAAACCTTTATGATTAAAACAACGGGAAGGAAGCATGTCGTAGGGAAGGTTTTTTTCCGTTGCATCAAGGAATAATTCGCTTCCGTCTTCCATTTGAATGTGACATATCACGTAATCGAATTGCGTGGCTGAAGGGAATTCCTGCAGCACATAGCCATTTTCTCGCGTGCTTAAGAATAACAGGTTAACGTTTAATCCCGCTTTCTTAAGCAGGGATGCAAATAACAAATTAATGTCACCTGATGATCCTCTTTTCTTTTCTACCACTTCATGCGGATCATAAGCGGCAAAGTCACAAATGCCATTCCAACTTACCGTTTCTTTCACAAAGGCCGATAAGACTTTTATCTTTTGGGCCGGTTGAGTCATGCCTGCTGTCAATTCCTTTACCTTGCCATTTAAGTAGCTGTCCTGAAGAAGGATTTGGCCAACTCTATATCGCTTCATAAGATCGACGGCAATATCTCCCCATGTCCGGGAACGGTCGACCTTTAAAATGGAAAGATAAGCATCCTCATTGGGCATCAGGGGTTCAGCTTTAAACGCCGGAACATCCACCATAAGCCATTCGTGACGCGAACCATTGTGTTTGACGGTATGCGAAGTTGGTTTAAGCTCGCCGCATAAAAGTTGGTTAATATGTTGTGGACCCACATAAACAAACTCACTTCTTGATACAGGTATGGTAAACTGAAATTGCCACCTGGGATAGTAAGCATATTCATACATACAGGAGAACTCAAATTCAACTATCGAACCTTCTTTAATATTTGGAAAGGCTACACTGATGACATCGGAATATTTACTGGATTTGTCTTTGAAGATTTGGCTGTCATCGAGTTCCGATTTCTGGATGGTACCATTAACGAGGTTGTAGGTGACGGCCCTAAATTTCCTTAGCCCTTTCTTGTCGATGCGTATTTTGAGATTCCCCCATTCTGCAAAAGCAGACGCTCGAAAAATCTTGATTTGGGTGTGTCTGGTTAAGATCGTGCCTGCTGTCGAATTTATGTCCACATTCATGACACCCTTATCAGATATGATGACGGCGGCAGCTGTAGTATCTTTTTCATGGGAGGTCATCTTTAGGTCTTCGATGGAGATATCTCCGAATTTCGGAGCTTCGTTTTGAGAAAGAGATACATTGAACGTTAACAACAGGAGAGGAACAAGGATCTTTATGTTCATGAGGTTACGGTTTAGCAGGGCAACTTTCTAACACTGAATACTTTCTGAATTGAAAAGGTATCCGGCCTTCAACTGGAATATAGGAAATTTGTTTCAACTTGCAGCGCCGAATACCCAAGTCTGGCCGACGGTCTTTTGTCCATAAAATTGAGCCTGTATTGTAACCGTTGCACCGACCGCCCATCTAATGCTAAAGACGCCAGGATCCTACGCAGGAATATGCCAGAACATTATAATCAATTCAGGTTTGCGCTTATCTTTGAGCCAGTGAAACGATTTCTCGCGATATTCTTCATTGGACTTCTTTCCGCTCAATGCATTTTCAAATTGAGCATAATTGCTTACTTCGAGACTAATCGTGAGTACATCGCCGAGGTCCTATGTATTAATAAGGAAAAAGAGATTACGGTATGTCATGGTCAGTGTTTCCTTGACCGTAATTTAGCAATCGCTGACGAAGCGAGTGATGAACCGATAAGCACCTCAACCAAATTACAGGTAGAAACTTCCATTTTTCTGGCGACGGATTTTAATTGGCAGTCGAACAAACGCTTCCTCGCTCAACAAAAATTCGATTCTCGGGAACTTTTGTATGCGTATGATCTAACGCATACTCTGTTTCATCCGCCCTGCTGATATTGTCAGCCGACAGCTGGTGATAGCAAATCATTAGCACCACCAGCCTTCATAAAATATTCAATCATTTTTGATCGTTCGTAATGACCGAACGCATAATCTTTTAACGTAATTACAAATGAAAATTACATTTTCATACTTACTACTTTTTCTCTCAATCGCCATAATCAGCTGCGACGACGATGACGCCCTGACCGAAGGTACCGGGCAAATGACTATCGAATTTGATAATCGGGTGGGTGAGGATGATCTCGAGTTGCTCAAAGACTACGTGAACAGCTACGGTGAATCTTTCCAAATTGCCAAGCTTAATTACTACATCAGCAATATTGCGCTTACAACAACCGACGGGAATGTGTTCGTTGTGCCTCAGGATTCAAGCTATTTTCTAATCATGGAGGAACATGATGAATCGCAGCTTATCCGGATAACGAACATACCATCAGGAAATTATAATAAAATCAGTTTTACCATAGGTGTTGACAGCCTGCGAAGCACAATGGATGTTGCCAGGCGACCCGGCGTTCTTGATCCTGCGCAAGGGCACGATGGAATGTATTGGACGTGGAATTCCGGTTACATTTTTTTTAAGATGGAAGGGATTTCACCTGCAGCACCGTCCGATCAGGATAATAAGTTCTACTATCATATTGGCGGCTATGGCGGCTATGAAACGCCTGGCATAAATAATATCCGTACTACTACCCTGGATATGGGTAGCGCGGTTGCTCAGGTAAGACCGGAGAAGAATCCTCAGGTGCATCTGCATGTCGATGTTCTTGAATTCTTTAGCAACCCGACAACCATTTCAATTGCTGATCATTCGCTGGTGATGTTTTCTGAGTACTCGACAACGGTCTCTGCTAACTATGTAAATATGTTTAAGTATCACCATGTGCATAATTAGTACCCATGAGATTTTGCTTTACTAATCTTTCCATGTTCATCTTGTTATTCGTGACAGGCTGTTCTGAAGATGAGCCACCAAAAGAGAAAAATCCGACACCTGTAGTCTTGGACATACCATCGAATTTTCCTGAGCCGGCATATGACCTTGAGGTTAATCCGCTTACAGAGGAAGGTATTGCATTGGGAAAAATGCTCTTTTATGATGCGGCGTTGTCGCGTGACAATACCATATCCTGTGGATTTTGTCATCAGCAACCTACCGCCTTCACCCACCACGGTCACGACGTGAGTCATGGCATTGGCGATCAATTGGGTCGGAGAAATTCGCTGCCTATTCAGAATCTCCTTTGGTATAGAAATTTTTTTTGGGATGGTGGTGTGCATAACCTCGACTTGGTTCCACTAAATGCTATAAGCAATCCATTAGAAATGGACGAGGAGACTCCCAATATCCTGCGAAAACTGGAAGGTAAACAGAAATACAGAGATCAGTTCAAGGCTGCTTTTGGTTCGGAAGAGATCACGAGTACCCGCTTCTTACAGTCGCTTACTCAGTTTATGGCAACCATGATCTCCGCAAATAGCCGATACGATAGATATGTGAGAAATGAGGGTGGTAATTTGACATCGAACGAACTGCAGGGCGAAATATTATTTCGGCAGCACTGTGCGTCATGTCACGCAAGTGATCTGTTTACAGATCAATCGTTCCGGAATAACGGTTTTAGTACCGCAGAGGATATAACAAAAGACTCAGGGCGGGAGGAAATTACTTTAAACCCGGACGATCGTGGAAAATTCAAAGTACCCAGTCTGCGCAACGTAGCGTATACTGCTCCTTATATGCATAATGGACGGCTCAATACATTGCAGGATGTTCTGAATTTTTATGTGTCAGGTGTACAGGTGACCCCGACCCTCGATCCCCTTCTTATGCAGAATGAGCAACCTGGTATCAGCCTTACGGTTGATGAAAGAAATATGATAATTGACTTTTTAAAAACGCTCACGGATGAAGAATTTCTCAGTGATCGTCGCTTTTCGGAATTCTAAATTTCTCATTATGAAAAAAATATTTATTGTCGGTATAATTTCGATTCTGTTCATTCCATTCACAGTCGAAGCTTGCAACGTCTGTGGTTGTGGTGTCGGCACCTATCACTATGGAATCTTACCACAATTCGGAAAAAATTTTGTGGGCTTACGCTATCGTTACAGCACGTTTAAGTCAACCCTTGACGGATCTCATGCACACCAGTATTCCTATGAGACTTTTAGAACTGCGGAACTTTGGGCGCGGTTTTACCCGGTAAAACGTGTCCAGGCGTTCGTGTTCGTTCCTTTTAATTTTAATGAACGACAAGAGGGGTCTGCAACGAAAACGCTTAATGGTCTAGGTGATGTAATAGTCAGCGCGAACTATAACATCATAAATACATACGACAGCACAGATCGTTTCTTCAAACACAATTTACTGGTTGGCGCAGGTATCAAACTGCCAACTGGCGAGTACCGCCAAATCGAAAATGGACTAACAGTGAATCAGAATTTTCAACTTGGCACCGGAAGCGTTGATATTCTATTAAACATGATACATACCATCAGGCGGGGCAACATGGGAGTGAACGCTGAGCTTAGCTATAATATCAATACGACTAATAAGGACGAGTATAGATTCGGAAATGCTGCGCGGGCGGGATTGACGATGTTCTATATCCTGCGAGCCGGTTCAATCACCATAATGCCTAACGTTGGCATAAGTGGTGAATTTTTCAGGGATAATAAGCAATTTGATCAACCTTTTCCTGATACAGGCGGTTGGGCATCATTATGCAACCTTGGCTCCGAAGTCTACATTCGGAAAATAGCGGTAGGCTTTTCCTGGTCTCATCCGGGTAGACAAGAACTATTTAATGGTCTGGTTGAGGCAAATGACAGAGTATCTGCCCACGTCACGTTAATGTTCTGATTAGCCTCGTTCAGCCCGGCTGGCCGTGTACTCACGGGGATTGGTATAGCGCTTTTCGCTATCTGCCGATAATGTCGGACAGATTCGGATACGCTCGGTTTTTTTACGATTTTTCTAAGTAAAATTGTAAAAGGACAATCCTGAACCAACCATATGAGTATTCTTAAAAAAGTAACAACCTCGTTACTCACTTGTGCCGTGGCACTTTTATTTGCAGTCTCTTGTGACACGTCTGATGATGGGGATGTTAGAATATTGGTATTCAGTAAGACTCAAGGTTATAGACATGAGTCGATCGGGGCGGGTATCGTGGCGTTGCGCGAACTTGGAAAAAAACATGGTTTTGCTGTCGACACAACCGAAAACGCGTCAAAGTTCAATGAAGAAAATTTAATTCGTTATAAAGCAATTGTCTTCCTCAATACAACGGGCAATGTTCTAAACCATGAACAACAAAATGATCTTGAGCGATTTGTTCAGGCTGGTGGAGGATTTGTCGGGATTCATAGTGCAACGGACACGGAATACGACTGGCCATGGTATGGTAAAATGGTGGGTGCTTATTTTGAAAGTCACCCCAACGATCCAAACGTGAAGAAAGGCGAATTCTATGTAGTTGATAAAAATCATCCCGCATCTGACTCGCTGCCAGACCGGTTTGAGCGAACCGACGAATTTTACAGCTTCAGAAACATAAACGACCAGGTCAATGTCCTCATAAAAATTGACGAAAAGACCTACACCGGGGGAACGAACGGCGACAACCACCCGATGTCGTGGTACCATGATTATGACGGCGGCCGAGCTTTTTACACGGCAATGGGTCACACCGATGAAACCTATAAAGAACCGCTGTTTCTCTCGCATCTCGCCGGAGGTATCGAATATGCGATCGGCGGCAATTCCCCTGTAAAACTTAATTATTCTGTAGTCCGAACGAAACGTGTGCCCGAGGAGAATCGGTTTACGAAAGTTGTTCTTGATGAAAAGCTGGATGAGCCTGTAGAGCTTGCGTTGCTACCGGGTCAACGTGTTTTGTTTGTCGAACGCAAGGGGGCTGTTAAGATCTATGATCCAGTCGATCAAAAAACAAAAACTATTGCAAAGATCCCCGTTAGTACAAAGTATAAATTTAAGGACAATGGCAGGGATGAGGCCGAGGATGGATTACTCGGTGTAGCGCTTGATCCGAATTATGCAAAGAACAATTGGATCTATCTTTATTATTCGCAGGCAGGTGATAAGCCCGTGAACATTCTGACAAGATATGAATTGATCGGTGACTCACTGATTGAGTCATCTAAGAAAGTTTTGCTGGAAGTTCTGGTACAGCGGGAACAATGCTGCCATACCGGTGGATCAATAGCCTTCGATGCCGATGGCAATTTGTTCTTGTCCACTGGCGATAATACAAGTCCTCGTTCGACGCGTTATGCACCCATGGACAACCGACCAGGCAGGGTACCGTGGGATGCACAAAAATCGTCGGGTAACACGAACGATTTGCGGGGGAAGATCCTGCGAATTCATCCTCAACCGGATGGAACATATACAATCCCGGAAGGAAACTTATTTGCAAAAGGAACGCCGAATACGCGACCCGAGATCTATATCATGGGTGGAAGAAATCCTTATCGTATTTCGGTGGACAAAACAACGGGCTTTTTGTACTGGGGCGACGTAGGTCCTGACGCCGGTACTGACTCTGTTAACCGCGGTCCACGTGCCTACGATGAAATAAATCAGGCGCGCAAGGCGGGCTTTTATGGATGGCCTTATTTTGTGGGCAATAATCAGGCGTACAATGAACGGGATTTTGCAACGGGAAGGCAGGGCGCCCCTTTCGATCCAATGAAACCGGTAAACAATTCACCGAACAATACAGGCTTAACGGAATTACCGGCTGCGCAGGGAGCTTTTATTTGGTACCCGTACGATGTGTCCCCCGAGTTTCCGCTGCTGGGAACGGGTGGACGAACGGCAATGGCTGGTCCGGTATTCTATAGCAAAGATTTCAAAAATGCGAAGCGGGCGTTCCCTGATTATTATGATGGCAAACTGTTCATTTATGAATGGATGCGAGGGTGGATCATTGCTGTTACAATGGACGAAGAAGGAAACTATGCGTCTATGGAACCCTTTACGCCGAGTTACAAATTCAGCAATCCGATGGATATGGAGTTTGCCGACGACGGCGACCTTTATTTACTGGAGTATGGAACAGGGTGGTTTCAGGGTAACGAAGATGCGCGGCTGGTCAGGATCGAGTACAATGGTAACAACCGGAAACCACATGTTCAGATGGCAGCCGACAAAGTCAAGGGAGCAGTGCCAATGACCGTTAATCTGAGTTCGGCAGGAACAAAGGATTTTGATCGCGACGCACTTGCCTACGAATGGAAAATACTGGACAAGGATGGCAAGGTGCTTTCAACAATGAAAGAAGAAAGTTCACAGTATACCTTTGATCAAGTTGGAGTCTATAAGGCATCGCTTACGGTAACGGATGCAGCGGGTGAAAAGGCAGAAAAACAAATCGAGATTCTTGCCGGAAACGAGCCGCCACAACTTGAGTTTGAAATTACAAAGGGTAACAAGACGTTTTACTTTCCTGATCAGTCGTTTGAATACGCGGTTACCGTCAACGACAAGGAAGATGGAAGCCTCGCTGATGGACGCATAAAACCGGAAGAAATTTCGGTGCGTATCGATTATCTCGCCGAGGGATTTGATAAGGTGGAGATAGCACAAGGGCATTTAAGTGCCGATGCATTCGCAAAGTTCGCGAAAGGTAAAAAGCTCATTGATCAGAATGATTGTAAGTCGTGTCATATTGTTGATAGGAAATCGATCGGCCCGACTTACCAGGATGTGGCAGCAAAATATAAGAATGATACGAAGGCTGTAGATTATTTGGTCAAAAAGATCATTCAGGGAGGAACGGGCGTTTGGGGAGAAGTGGCTATGGCAGCCCATCCGCAGCTGTCGGTCGCTGACGCAACTGAAATGGTAAATTATATTCTCAATCTTGGGGTTGAAGAAAAGGTTGTACGTCTGCCTCCGCAGGGAACATATACACCAACAGCAACAAGCATTGATGGTAAGGGCGTTTATATTATGCGCGCCGCTTATACCGATAATGGAGCCAATGGTATTGAGGCGTCCACTGCTGAAAAGACAATGATGTTGAAAAGTGCAAGCTTTTCCGCCAGCGTAGCCGACGAAATTGATGGAGTTCAAAGATTTAAACTTCCAGAGCCTCCAATGGACTTGATGATAGGTTCGAAGAGTGGTGGTTTCATGCGGTATGATAAATTGGATCTGTCGGGGATCGCCGCCGTGACCTGTTATGTATTTGCGCCGGAGGCACAATTGAACGCCGCGGGTGGTACGATCGAGATTCGCCTGGATAGAGCAGATGGAACGCTGGTCGGGGAATCAAAAGTAATTGAGCCGTCGAAAGGGAAAGAGCCGTCGTTAACACCTACCATCACC
>CAMLER010000007.1 GCA_946478915.1 uncultured Chryseolinea sp. | reverse complement strand
AAATCTGAGGTTGCAAGATCCACTTCCAAGGTACCACGCGCTTTGAGCGGTCTTTCAGTAAGATGTAAAGCTTGGAAATCTGCATTCTTCAGTTCAAGCTCTATCTGATACTTCGGAACCTCCTCATTGTAGTCAAGGTCTCCGTCAATTTTGAAGTCCAGGTTTTCATCTGAAAACTCAGCCAATCCCGAAAAGAAGTATTTTTTCAACGTGCCATCCACTCGAAAATTCTGATATCGATACCCCTGATAGGTGAAGCTATCTATGTCGAGATTGAACTTTGTGTTTAATTCCTCCATATTAAGGCCCGATCCATCGACTTTTAAAGAAAGTGTAAGTGGGCCGTAGACTTCTTCATTCTTTAAGAGCTTTCCTGTCAGTAGTTCTTTTACTTTCAGAGACCCGTTATACTTACTGGAGCCTGTGCGATCATTGCGCTCCAACGCAGCTATGAGATCGATTCGTCCCAGGTCAGTTGTGACTGAGGTATTAACGGATGGCGATTGGACGGAACCATCCATCGTGCCGGTTATATTGATCCAATCGGGCAACCCAATCGAAGAAGGTAACAAAGTGTCTGGCAACACGGTACGGATATCGGTTTTCGTCGTGTAAAACTTCTGAAGCGTAATGTTCATGGCAGGTGACTGGCCTTTAACAAGTCGGACGATCCCGTTACCATCCAAAATGGTTTCATTGAGTGTGCGTAAGAGCAAGTGGTCGATTGCCAGTTCTTTTAAGGGTCCCTTTAGTTGCGTGTCTACCGAGATAGCCATATTGGAGGGAAGATTTATTGGAAGACTGTCTAACATTGTTGCGGCGAAAAAACGAACCTCGCCCAAGGAAATCACAGACTGGTTTATGTCAAGATCAATGACAGCTTCATCGTATGATTCTGAAATAGTTTCTAAAGAGGGAAATTTTGCTTTCGCATTGAAATCAATTTTACTTCCTCCCGATACGAGTTGAAAATCGCGAACTTCGGCAGCCGTATCACTAACTATAATACCTGCAGAAAAGGATTCGATTGCAAGGCCGCTTTTATCCCTGAATGTAAAATTTTCCAGTTCCCCACGCATGTTCTCGCCTGACCATTCAAGTTCGGACGCTTTCGTCGACAAATCGGAGATCCATACATGATTTCCATCAAACTGGTTTCGCAAAATAGGTTTATCAAAATCGTGATATTGAATACTGTTATTATCCATTGATAAATCAGAAAGGCTTATATGCCATGGATCGCCAGCGAATTCTGATTTAACCGTATCGACTGGGTTTGCGCTTTTTTGAAATCCAGCCATTTGATGAAATGAAATAAAGGTATTTTGTAGTGCCAGTTTGCGCAAGTTGATGGAGCGATTCTTCAAATCCATTTCATCACCTTCGACAATCAGGTTCCCAAGATCAAGCGAGAGGATCTGGCCTGTACCCTGATGGTTATATAAAGCTTTTACATTCCGAATCTCTACGGTATTAACCCCGAGGTCAAGCGATATATGTTGATTCGCAGAATCAGGAACGATCTCGACAGTATCTGGCTCGACCTTGCTTTGAACAATGTTCGTGCTTACATTCTCAAGAACAATTTCATCCACTTTGTATATAGATCGGTCCAGGTCAAGTTCTTCCATGCCTAGGTTTAACGTCCCAACGTTAAGCCTTACATCGTTTCCCATTAGCCCGTCCGAAAACTGAAGACGAATATTTTCTAAGGCGACGTCACCAACCGAAAACTTCCAGGGCGCTTTTGTTGTATCGGGCGCCGCAGTAGAATCGCCCGCAAAGGCCTTTACGATATAATCAAAATTAAAGGAACTGTCGTTCTGAGATCGCGTTACTGCAGCTTTAAAATCGGAAAGCTCAACGTTATTAAGCTGTATTGTTTGATTCGTCAATTGCCAGAGATCTGTATCGATCGCTAATTCTCCGGCGTATAATAAGGTATCACGTTTTTGATCTTCAAGGTAAAGACCCGTTAAAACAATCTTCTTTGGAATTGACAGGGTAATTATGTCCAGGCTTACGTCCGTTCCAATTTTACCTTCGACAAAGTTGATGGCGCTCTGGGTGATTTTATTTTGAACGTATGGTATCTGTATGGCTAGGGAAATGAGGATCAGAAGGCTAAATACTCCGATAACAACCCACCCCACCACTTTCAAAATGATTATCAGGTATTTCTTGGGCTTCCCGTGAAAATTCATCTCGCAATTTAATGGTCCTAATTTATTAAGGACGGTGACTTTTTATTGTTTAAATATTTTAAGAAATCGACGTTTGCTTTTCTTGATATCACGGGAATTGTCAGGCATGTTATCCTTGTAATCTTTATCCGGCGATTGGACAGTGCTTGAGTTGGTGCCCGTTGTTGAGGCATACGTTGCTTTCCCCGATTTATTTTCCTGACCCGGGTGATGCTGAATCTTTCTAGTGGCTTTCATTTAAGATAAACAAAAAGTTTCGATACAAAACCGGTTTAAATAAAAAAATCCCGGCCCTATTTCAAAACCGGGATTAATTTTATCCTTCATCGTCACCTCTTGAAGATGCTAGCGCCAAACACTAGTGATAGTACAAATAGTACTAAGAAGATAAAGAACAGAACTTTGGCAATCGAAGCTGCGCCTTCAGCTATACCTCCAAATCCGAAGATAGCGGCAACAATTGCAATGATTAGAAATGTGACAGTCCAGCGTAACATAGGCTTTAAGTTTAATGGTTAGAATTATTGTTTATTTTAATTAAGGGGAGGATACTATGCAGCATCCTCTATTGCTACTTGTTTAAGTTCCTGCTTCAGAGAATAGTGAAGTATATCTAAACCCATTAGCCTGAAAAATTTGTCCAGTTTCCTCAGTACGATAATTACGGCGTTCAATGTTTCAATCTCCGACGCAAATAGCGACTGCCGCCCCTGTTCATACACTCCTTCTACAATTTCGTCCAAATGGTTGGTAGCTGTATTTTTTTCATTGTACTTCCAGTTGCTAATAAAAAGCAATTGAAACAATGATGGCATTCTATGAACTATATTATTGATTTGTTCGTGTGATAAATTTTTTCTCAATTGTGCGAGAACCGATCGTACGAGATAAACAATCTTTCTAGTTGAAGTAAATCCAAGTTCGCTTTTAATCTCCCCAAAAAATCTCACTGCGAGTTCTTCCATGGATAAGTAATTAGTTGTGGATGTCATATGATAGTTTGGTTTAGTCTTTCACCTGTTATTATGAATCTCATACCAGACTAAAAACTCGATTTTCTAATCAAAAAAGCCTAATGGCACTTTTTTATTGTGGAGGATTGTCCACGACATCCTAACATATTCTCCACAAATTGCTCCTCGGATTTTGCTGATATAAAAATGTTACGCGGCATTGACTTGTAGCTTTACCGGCCAGGAATGGGGATAATGTTACACGGGTTTAATCTCTAATTTTTAAAAAATGCCCTTTTGATTTTTGTTTCGAGACTGGCATAATGTTTTCTCAACTTTAATCATCACTAATTGATGATAAACTAAAACTCAAAAACTTATGAATCTCACAAATGATCCCAAAAACCTGATTGGAGGCTTTATCGCAGGAGCCGCAGTAGGTATTGCTATTGGAATGTTGCTGGCACCTAACGAAGGCAGCAGGACACGTCAAAAACTTGTTGACGGTTCAGTTAAATTGAAAGACAATTTGGTCGGTACTGTTAACGAATCTATTGATAAGCTTAAAGAGCAATTCAATACCAGGATTGATCAAATTGCAAAGGAAGCCAAGCAGAAGACTGATTACACGAGTGAGAAAATAAAAGTTTAATTAAATTATAAATAAACCCTAAGTATTATGAACAATCTCACAGCAAAAGGAACCTGGAATGAAATTAAGGGAAAGCTAAAACAAAAATACGGTGATCTTACTGATGATGACCTGACTTTTGCAGAAGGCAAGGAAGACGAATTGTATGGTCGCCTTCAGAAAAAGCTCGGTAAAACAAAAGAAGAGATCAGAGAAGAGATCGAACGAATATAGGTTTGATCCCATTTATAACTGACAGCGCCATCGAAAGATGGCGCTGTCAGTAACGGCCCAAATGTTCCAACGGATAAGCCGGACTATCAACTGATCGCCGACTAAATAATTTATCAACAAAAAATTAGAAAAATGAAAACGCTCATTTTATCTGTCGCTATTGCAAGCACACTTGTACTGACACAATGTACAAACTCATCTGAAAATCGAGTTAACGATACCCAGGAGGAAATTGTCGAAGATATAAAAGATGAAAAGGCGGAAGTCTCCAAGGACCTAAGAGAACTTCGGGATGATATTAACGACCGGTTGGACAAAGTGTCAAAGGAGTTGGAGAAAGGCAAAATCGATGCCCGTAACGACCTTGAAGATTTGAAGGATCGCCTTACGAAGCAAAGAGATAAAGTTCAGAAAGAACTTGATCAAATTACAAACTCTTCAGACGAAACCTGGGATGACATTCAGCAGTCCGCACGGAATACAGCGGGAGAAATTAAGCTGGAATTCGAAAAGCTGGGCGAACGCATCGACCTTGCATTGCGAGGCGATAACGATGGTGACAATTTGGAAAGAGACAACAATTGATAGAGATATGAAGACCGGAATAGCAAAAAACATATTAGCAGCGTTAGTGATACTTGCATTGATGTTTCCAATGCTTGTTGGATGTAATGCGAGCAAGACGACAAAAGGTGGGGCGATCGGCGCAGGAGTAGGCGGCGCGATTGGTGGCGCCATCGGGCACAGCTCAGATAATACCGTCGTCGGAGCGATCATCGGTGCCACAGTAGGGGGTGCGGCAGGTGCACTTATCGGCCGGCATATGGATAAACAGGCCGAAGAATTGAGGCGCGATCTTGAAGGTGCCACTGTAGAACGCGTGGGTGAAGGGATACTTATCACTTTCGAATCTGGGCTGGTGTTCGATTTCGATTCCTATAACCTTAGGGAAGACACGAAAACAAATCTTGCCGAGCTTTCAACCACGCTTAAAAAATATGATGACACCAACTTGCTGATCGAAGGACATACCGATAACACGGGAGAAGATGCTTACAATCAGAAACTTTCCGAAAGCAGAGCTGCGACTGTATCAAAATTTCTCGAAACACAAGGGGTAGCGGGGTCCCGTATTACAACAAAAGGCTATGGTGAAAGCCAGCCGCTTGATTCCAATGATAGTGAGGCAGGCAAACAGAAGAACCGGCGGGTTGAAGTTGCAATATATGCAAACAAGGAAATGAAGAAGGCAGCGAAAAATGGTGAGCTGGGGCAGTGATGTGTTTAAGTGTTTAGGTGTTTAGGTGTTTAGGTGACGCGGTGCTTAGGTGATTTAATTTGTTCGGAACGGAGCAGACTGTTGGCCTTTGGTAGCCTTTGTTTCAAGAATGACAAAGATTGACAATAAGTTAGTCGGATTGAATTTTGAATAACTGAGATTTCGTGGCGGATCAGTGAAATCGCCATCAAGTGATTAACAACTAAAAACAAATTTTTTTCTCGTTACTTTTTTGATAGAGATTATGCTTATGGAACCGAATCAGATAGAAAAAATCAAAGAGCTCGTTAGCCGCTCGAGGGTTTGCATGCTGGGTACATCGGAAGATGGATTTATGAAATTTCGCCCAATGTCACATGTTGATATTGACGATGAAGGTGTGATATGGTTTTTCACTTCAAAAGATTCCTGGAAGGCCGAAGATATTCGACGGGATTCGTCTGTCCAGCTAATTTACATCAATGAAAGCGACAGTATCTACCTGACTATGGAGGGAATGGCACAACTTGTTTTTAATCCACAACGGATGAAGGAATTGTTTAATCCGTTTGTCAAGGCGTGGTTTCCCAAGGGCCTAAAAGATCCATCGCTCGCATTGCTCACTGTTCGGCCGATGGGTATCGAGTATTGGGCAAACGACGACAGCAAAATTTTAACCTATATCAAGATGCTTTCTTCTGCTGTGATGGGTACACAACCCTCCATGGGAGAACATGATCGTATGACATTGAGATGATATGCAGAAATCCAGCCCCAAAAAAAAATTAAGACCTTCACAAGTGGTCAGGTCAACCCAGGGAAAGGAAGCTAAAATGCGGCCCGAACCTGTGTATGAGAAAGAAAAAAAGTATCAGCGACTTGAGGGAAAGGTTGCCGTCATTACAGGTGGTGATAGTGGAATCGGAAGGGCGGTCGCAATTGCTTTTGTGAAAGAAGGCGCAGATGTGTGCATCGCATATCACAAGGACCATCGCGATGCGAAGGATACTGCAAGACGAATTAAAGAGCTTGGTGGTGTTTGTAAGCTCATCGCCGGCGATATCAGTGATGAAACCCATTGCAAAAAGATTGTTAAAACCGTCATCGACACCTGGGGAAAAATCGATATCCTGATCAATAACGCAGCCGTTCAGGCACCTCAGGAAAAATTATCTAAAATCACAACTCGTCAATTTGCGCGAACATTTGAAGTAAATGTTTTCTCGCAATTCTATTTGATAAAAGCAGCGGAGAAATTTCTTCGAAAAGGCGCTGCAATAATTAACACGACATCGGTTACTGCTTATCGTGGCAGCTCCCATCTTATAGACTATGCTGCAACAAAAGGTGCAATTGTGTCGATGGTTCGCTCCATGGCCGCATATTTCGCTGACAAGGGAATCAGAGTGAATGGCGTGGCGCCGGGTCCTGTATGGACACCTTTAATTCCCAGTACGTTTAGTGCAAAACATGTAGCAACGTTTGGATCAGATACACCCTTAAAGCGAGCGGCTGATCCGGTGGAGATTGCTTATGCATATGTTTTCCTGGGAAGTGATGAAGCGTCATATTTTACAGGGCAAATACTTCATCCAAACGGCGGAGAAATTGTGAATGCGTGATGGGTAGGAGGATGCTCATTTGTAGAAAAATAACCTCAGCTTTCTTGAGATTTTTCCGGTTCCCGCGTTAAAAAGCTCTGGTATGTTTTTCGCCGATTCCCCATTTACCAAAAAAATGTTAACCCTAAAAAAAGAAAAAAATGAAAACTAAATCTGCCTCATCGTCAACCACTGCGTCAAAGACAGCGAAAAGCCGCAGTACAAGCAATAAAGAAACGCTGGAAGATATTTTTGAAGCTACCTTAAAAGATATTTATTGGGCGGAGAAGCACTTGACAAAGGCGCTTGGTAAGCTTTCAAAGGCAGCTTACAATGAAGAATTGAAAGATGCCTTCGAGACTCATCAACAGGAAACAGAATCTCAAATAGAAAAATTAGAGAAATGCTTTGAGCTTCTTGGCAAAAAAGCCGTTGCCAAAAAATGTGAGGCAATGGAGGGATTAATTAAAGAGGGCGAGGAACAAATTGAGGAGTATGAAGAAGGTCATGCGCGCGATGCCGCGCTGATCGGCGCTGCTCAAAAGGTTGAGCACTACGAAATTTCTGCATATGGTACATTGCGTACTATGGCCAACGTACTGGGTATGGCTCAATGCGCGGAAATATTAGAAGAAATAAAGGATGAAGAAGCTGAAACTGATGTTAAATTAACTGAGTTGGCAGAAAAAATAAATCTACTTGCATGTGAAGTAGATGAGGAAGAAGTTTAATAAACCTACGCCTGCTGAAAAGCCATCCCTAAAGGATGGCTTTTTTTATGAACTCAAATTTGAAGTAGAAAAGGAGAGTAGATCTCCATCATGTAGACAATTGCACCATACAAAAAAAATTGTGGTCGCTATTCCACATTTTCCACGCCTTTTTTGTGTAGAAAGTAGAGGTTTTTGAGTTTGGCAAGATTTTTAAACCACTCTGAGGAAAAAGTATTATGAAAGCAACAGTCAACGAACGTGATAAATTCGACTCTACTGAAAAGATGCCGACTCTAAGTGAAAAAATAAATATTGCTTTAAAACAAGGTTATACCGAGAATTTCAAAATCACGTCTCGTGGATTGACCGATGAGATGGAAAGCAAGTATTATCCAGCTTCTGAAATTCACATTCCCAACTTTCACAGATTCGAGGGATATTCTGATCCCCAGGATAATGCAATTCTTTATTGGATTGAAACTACGGATGGAAGAAAGGGTATTTTAGTTGACGCTTATGGTGCGTACGCCGATGTAAAAATTAACAATTTCATACGTGAGGTAGAAGATATCCAAAAAACAAAAAAATAGAGATTTCGTAAAACCATTAAAATAACCGTTAACGCCCTTTAAATATGTTCCCCGCTGTAAAGTCGGCAGCCCGCAGGTTGCGCTCCGCCGGTCCCGCACCAGAAGTTCCCGCTGTCACATTTAACCGTTTATGTTATAGTTATCTTAATAATGATTGGATTACGGTCATCTCTTCTTGCTTCACTTTGGCGACCACAATGTTTGCAATATTGGTTTCATTTAATAATAACCTTAATATTAAGTATTAACATTAGTCAACAGATCTGAAAATCCCGTGCATATAACGCGAATTGAGTCGATCAAAATGCATCGGAATTATAAACGTACGGCTGCAATTGCCAGCCTTGAATACGTTACCGACGGCAGCCCCGGGATCATCCGCGAAAAGCATGGAACCGGGTTCCGGTATTTGTACAATGGGGCGTCCGTTAAGGACAAAGAAATTCTCCTCCGCATCAAGAAATTAGTCATTCCGCCCGCATGGACGCGCGTGTGGATTTGTCCAAACGTGCATGGACATATTCAAGTTACTGGATACGATATCAAAAATCGGAAGCAGTATAAATATCACCCCAACTGGAATGCGGTACGAAATCAAACAAAGTTTCATCGCCTTTATGAGTTTGGGAAGGTGTTGCCGCAGATGAGAAAAAAAATGGAGGATGATATATCGCATTCTAACCTTTCAAAAGAAAAAGTGCTGGCTACAGTTGTTAGTCTTATGGAACGCACTTTTATACGTATAGGAAATAGCGAATATGAAAAGCTCTATGGGTCATACGGATTAACAACATTAAAGGACGGTCATGTTGATATCAATGGTGCCACTTTGAAATTCTCATTTAAGGGAAAGAAGGGTGTGTATCACTCTGTAACGCTGAAAAATAAGCGCCTGGCAAAGATCGTTCAGGCTTGCAAGGATATTCCGGGTAAGGAGTTGTTTCAATATATTGATGAGAATGGAGTCAGAAACACCATCGATTCGGGAATGATCAATAATTACATACGGGAGGCAACCGGGAAAGACTTTTCAGCAAAAGACTTTCGCACCTGGGCTGGAACGCTTTCGATCCTCAGTTCATTTAAGGCGCTTGGTAAAGCGCAAACCCAGGCGGAAAAAAAGAAAAATATAGTTTCTGCATTGGATGAGGTTAGCTCAAAACTTGGTAACACCCGGACCATATGCAAAAAGTATTATGTACACCCGGAAATCATTCGGTTATATGAAGAAGATAACCTTCAGCGTTATTTGAAGGAACTTGAAGCCATCGAAAGACCGGACGACCATAGCGACCTAACTCAGGAAGAAAAGGTTTTGATGAAAATCCTAAGACGAATATGAGCACTGTACGCCTTGCATAGTTATTGCACCCCTCTACCAAAAAAATCAATATGAAAAAGAATGGTAAAGGGGCCAACGGAAAAGGTGCAAATCAGAAAGCGCGCATTCGTATTCCTCACAACAAATCCAATATTTTCGATCGAATTTCTACCGCAGTCACCCGGGCGGCTGGAAGGCCAGTTACGTCAATCATAGCATTTGCGTTAATCATTGTTTGGGCAGCTAGCGGCCCTTTCTTCGATTACTCTGATACATGGCAACTCATCATTAATACCGGAACTACCGTTATTACCTTTTTAATGGTTTTCATAATACAACAGTCACAAAATAAAGACACACTCGCGTTGCAGTTAAAACTTAATGAATTGATTGCCTGCCAGGAACTGGCGAGCAACAGGCTGATTGACATTGAGGATTTAACAGAGGACGAGTTAATGGTGTTGAAAAAATTTTATATCAAGTTGTCGGAACTGGCAGAAAACGAAAATGATTTGTTTAGTTCACACTCGCTTGATGAGGCAGATCAAATTCACACGCGCAAAAAAAAGTTGCCCGGTAGAAAAGCGTAGATTACCTACCCGAATGGAAGTGTGTAGACATTTCCACATAACTCGTTTCTCCCACATGATAATCGCAGCTTTTTACGCAATACATATGCGCTTTTAAGATGGCACGTATTTTCCATTAGCAGATGGAAATTAAATGTTGATGAGTACTAAGAACTTTCTCACAAATGTTGCGGACATCTACAGATTTATCAGACGGTTCTTGAAGGAAGCCCTGTTTCCTCCGTACGAAGGAAGAGAGATCCTGCGGCAATGTTTTTCAATGGGAAACAAGTCTTGGTTCCTGATAACCTTTACAGCATTTATAGCAGGAATCGTCTTCACAAAACAATCTACCCCTTCTCTACAATCCTTTGGAGCTGAATCGTGGTTGCCATCGTTGGTGTCGCAAGCAGTTGTAAGGTCGCTCGGGCCATTGATCACCGGCCTTATCTGTGCGGGAAAGCTTGGATCTAATATAGGAGCCGAGCTCGGTAGTATGCAGGTTTCAGAGCAGATCGACGCTATGGAAGTATCGGGAACCAGGCCTTTCTCATACCTGGTAGTATCCAGAGTAGTAGCCACTACATTGATGGTACCCATTCTGGTTGTTTACACGGACATTGTCGGCCTGATGGGCTCTTTCTTTATGGTTAATATGATCAATAAATCGAGCTTCCTATTATATTTTACTGAGGTCGCAGAATCAATCACCTATTTGGACATTTTTTCTTCTTTGATAAAGTCTGCGTTCTTTGGATTTGCCATTGGAATCATCGGATGCTATGCTGGATACCATTCCGATAAGGGTACTACCGGGGTGGGTAAGGCGGCCAATATCGCCGTCGTTGCTTCAATGCTTTCCATTTTCATTCTTGATCTGGTTTCACTTCAGGTAATTAATCTTTTCAGACGATGATGACAAAGACTTTGTTGGAAAACGGCGGCGTGACGCAGGGTGCTGAAAAGGTGGTTGAAATCCGGAACCTTGAGAAAAGCTTTGGTGATGTAAAAGTATTGCGGAAGGTAAACCTTGATCTTTATGATCGTGAAAATCTTGTTATTCTCGGCAGATCAGGCTCTGGGAAATCGGTGTTAATAAAATGTATGGTCGGCTTGCTCAAGCCAGATGCAGGTGAAATTAGTGTGCTCGGCTACGACGTGCCATCGTTGAACCACAAAGAACTTGACGAGTTGCGTCAGCAGGTTGGATTCTCCTTTCAGGGCAGCGCACTTTATGATTCGATGACCGTAAGAGAAAACCTCGAATTTCCGCTAAAGCGTAACCGGGGAATTTTCGATCGCCACGAGTTAGATACGCTCGTAATCGATGCGCTCAGAGATGTTGGACTGGAGAAAGCAATTAATAAAACGCCGGCAGAGCTTTCCGGTGGAATGAAAAAACGCGTGGGCATTGCGCGTACACTGATTCTTAAACCAAAGATTATGCTTTATGACGAGCCGACCGCCGGGCTGGACCCGGTGACATCCGGCGAAATAAACGATCTGATAATGGAGGTGCGAGATAAGTACAGCACTGCCTCTATCATTATTACCCATGACATAAGTTGTGCACGAAATACTTCCGACCGCATCATCGCTTTGTTTGGCGGCTACAACAAATTGGAAGGTACGTTCGATGAACTCAAAAAGAGTGACGATCAGGAATTAAAAGAATTCTTCATTTATTAAAATTATAAAAATGGAACCGAAAGAATATAGACAAAATATAAAGCTTGGCATCTTCGTACTAACTGGTATTGCATTATTCCTCGCTTCCGTATTTTATATTGGCAGTGAACGGAATGTTTTTAACAAGACTTTTACGGTGTCCGCAGTTTTTAAGAATGTCGAAGGTTTGACAGAGGGTGATAATGTTTGGTTGTCGGGGGTCAAAATTGGTACAGTTAAGAATGTTCGGATTATTTCAGAGGGAAAAGTAGTGGTCAGTCTTTCCTTAAAAGATAAGCAAAACGATTTCATTCGTAAGGATGCTACTGCTTTCATCGGTTCCGACGGCCTGGTAGGAAACAAAATTGTTATTATTAGGCCAGGCTCGGCAAATGAACCAATACACGATCAGGATACAATTAATTCACTTTCGCCCACAGATACTCAGGATCTTATTAATATTGCAAAAGATGTGGGTTCGAATACCCGCTCACTAACCGATGATTTGAAATTGATCGCTGATAAAATTAATAAAGGACAAGGTGTTGTTGGTGAATTGTTGAATGAAGGTGAGCTGTCGGAAGACTTAAGGGCGACCATTAGTTCACTGCGATTGGCCAGTCAGAACACCAGCCAGGCCACCGCCGATTTGAAAAAATTGGTTTCTGAAATAAATAGCGGGGAGGGACTTGTAACGAAACTAATAAAAGATTCGACCTATGCGGAAACTTTTGATAGCGCACTGACGAATGTCGCAATGGTTGGGAGCAACGCCAAGAAAATGTCTGAAGATTTAAAGGAGGTGATTGATAAATTTAATGATGAGAACAACGCAATCGGGGTGTTGTTGGCTGACAGTTCTTTTGCCAATAAGCTGCGAAAGACATTGAACAACGCTAGGTCCGCGTCGGCAAAACTGGATCAAAACATGGAAGCGATGCGTCATAATTTTTTATTTCGTGGATACTTCAGGAAACAAGAAAAAAGGGCTCAGCAACAAAATAATTAAGAAATGGACATATTTTCCCCGGAGGCGCTCATAAGCCTTCTTACGCTTACATTTTTGGAAATTGTATTAGGGATTGACAACATTGTTTTCATTTCCATTGTCAGCCACCGCCTCCCGCAGTCTCAGCAATCGAAGGCGAGAACTATCGGCATTACACTTGCGCTCGTCGTCAGAATATTGTTGCTCTTAGCCATTAACTGGATCATCGGTCTCACCGCGCCAATCTTTACGGTTCGGGACTTTACCTTGAGCTATCGCGATTTAATTTTAATTGTGGGGGGGTTATTTCTTTTGGCGAAAAGTGTTTCGGAAATGCATGCGAAACTCGAGGGTTCACACGAGGAAAGAAATGTGAAAGTTTTAACCTTTAGTGGAGCCCTTGTTCAGATTGTGTTGCTGGACCTGGTATTCTCTCTGGATTCTATTTTAACCGCCGTGGGGTTAGTAGAAGACGTGTTAATCATCGTTATAGCAATTGTTATATCGTTAGGTGTGATGCTTATTTTTGCCCGGAGGATTAGTACATTCATCAATGAGCATCCGACAATGAAAATTTTGGCAATTTCGTTCCTTATGATGATCGGTTTAATTCTCGTGGTCGAAGGTCTGCATGTACATGTACCAAAGGGATATATTTATTTTGCCATGGCCTTTGCCCTGGGTGTTGAAATATTGAACATGAAGATCAGAAAGAAGACAACTAAAAAGGTAGCGTCAAAATCATAACACTTTCCTTAAGCCGGCGTAACCCTGACAATAGTTTAGTACTACTATGAAGTTTTTCATAATGTCCATCCCAACCGACGCGTGATTCTGCCAGTCCGAATAGGTTATGCTTGCGTTTATGGCGGATACTTCAAATGTGTGTAACAAAAGCTTCTCCGCAGTCATCGTAGCGCCCATAACCGGTCCGTTAAAACCTCGTCCGAGTTTCATTTTCGTGTTCAGGTTTGAAATGCGCTTTACATCAGATGTCTTTACCAGCAAACCTAACGACGAGCCAGTGTCAATCATGAGGTCACAAGATTCGGGATGGCTACCTGAAAAAAATATTTGTGAGGAAATTATGGGTCGTGAGTCTTCAATGCGAATGGGAATTTTTTCAAACTGTTCATCCAACATAGCATTAGCAGCTGGGCGGAATGTGATGAGTTGCTTTCGGGGATTGAGCTCGATTTCAAACTTGACAAAAATATCGTAGCCGATCACACCATGAATATTAGGATACGCTGCAAAAACATTTTGTTTAGAAACCAGAACCAACGGAATATTTTCACCAATGACGGCTCCTATCGACACTTTGTTATTTAGAGATAGCTGACCTGTAATTGCATCACCCGCGCCGAGTCCAGAAAACTGCACTTTTTTATCCTGCTCGGCCTTAAAGCGTTTCTGAAACTTTTTCCCGAAAAGGACCAGGTTGCGACAACCCGTATCGAGAATGAGGTTAACGCGAACTGTGTCGTTTATAAAAACGGGAAGGATTACCAGGCTGTTGACCGTTTTATACCTGAATACAACCTGCGGAACATCCTCGGGTAGAAAAAATCCAGCTCTTGTTTCTGTCGCCAATGCATTGTTGCCCAAAGTGGAAATCAAGATAAAAAAACAGGTCCGTAATAAAGTTGCCATGCGAGTGCATTAGAGCAACAAAAGCTACCTTTCCTTTTTGCCACATGTAACACCCGGAAAGGCGGATTTTTCCGGGGGTGTAAAATGCCCATTGCAAAACGCAACCCTTGGGTTACACTAAAAGGAGGTAGACCAAGCGGTAATTATTGAAGTGTTTTATCCCTCGTCACAGGGGAGTGAGTGTTCGCTTGTGTAGCTTATAATTCGCCTGTGTGCAGCACAGGACGTGGCAGACGTCCACAGAAATATTATTAATGATCGAAGGAGAACATATCCATCTGAGCGCATGGACGGACGTAGGACTGATGGGAGTAGTCAGTGCCAATCATAATTTTGTAATCATTGACAATTTGGCGACGCGTTTTTCCAGCGATTTAAAAGACGACCAGTCTCATTCTGTTGACAGCACAGCGTAGTGCAAAATGCTTATTCCTATTTTTGACCAGACTGCGAATAACGCATCGCGAGCTTAACCGCTTCATATGCGTTTACTGTACCGCCAGTAATACTGAGCAAATTAAATGCTACGGTATCGCCTGTTCCAGGCTGAATTACCTTTAGTCCATCATACTTACGAGAAGATTGATTGATGATATCTTTTACTTGCTCGGCTGTAAGATCCGGAAAATATGACCATATCAATGCAGCAACACCGGTTACAATGGGGCAAGCCATGCTGGTACCCTGAAGTCCTTCATACTCATTATTGGGTACGGTGGAATAGATCTCTACGCCAGGAGCAAACAGATCTACCGTCTTCTTTCCATAATTTGAAAAAGATGCAACAAAACTGCTATCGTTCTCCCATGTTGATGCGCCGATCTCCATCCAGGTGCTGGCAACCTTTTTATTCTTGTAATATCGTGTAGGGAATTGAGATGTTGTGTCAAGATTTTCTCCGTCATTACCAGAGCCGTGCATCAAAATCACGCCTTTCTCTTCTGCATACTTCACGGCCTTATCAACGACCTCCTTATGTGGTGAATAATCTTTTCCAAAACTCATATTAATAATTTTGGCTCCGTTATCCACAGCATACATTATTCCGTTGGCAATATCTTTGTCGCGTTCATCTCCGTTTGGAGGAACAACTCTGATTGCAATAATCTCTACGTTATCAGCAACTCCTTTGATCCCAAGGTCATTCTTCCGATTCGCTCCGATGATGCCCGCGACGTGAGTGCCATGCTTCGCGTCGCCACCTTTGACATCATTATTACCGTAATGCTTTTCATTGGGATCACCCGGATTATCACCCACAATAATCCTGGAATTATATTCTGGATTATATCCATATTCTACAGCAGCCTGAAAGTGTTCAACTCCTTCCTTTAGCTGTACTAGATAAGCCTCGAGCTCGTCCAGAAAATCAGAAACTAGAATGTCGCCTTCCACATTCTGCAATACGTTTATTAATGTTTCCTTAGCAAACTTTATGGTATCATTAGCAGGATTAATCTGCGCCAGGGATGATTTGGAGATCGAATCAATTTGAAGACTTGTACGTAGAATACTATCACAAAAAGTTAAAGTACCCAACCCCTGTTGATAAAGGTCATACTGCTGGCTAAAAAGTTCGAATTGTTCTTTATTTGTCGCAACCTCTTTATCGAAAGCAGTTTTTACATTTTGCCATAAGGCGTAGTCTGCCTTGTCTTTTTTCTTTATCTTTTTTTCATTGACCGATTCAAAGCGCGGTTTCAATCTTACATATTCCCGGGTGAGTTCGTACGTATCTCTATTTACAGAGCTGTCTTTTCCACCTATGAAGTTCCATCCATGAATGTCGTCGATATAGCCATTCTTGTCATCGTCTATACCATTGTTCGGGATTTCTCCACTATTGGTCCAGATGATTCCAGAAAGGTCCTCGTGTTCAACATCGATACCCGAATCGATTACCGCTACCCTGACTTTTCTGGATTGTTTCCCTTTGAGAAGGGTTTCGTATGCTTTTTCGGTACTAGTCCCTTCGAATTTCTCAGTTTCCGGATCGCGCAAAAACCAATCCTGTGCAACACCACTATCCAACAACAGATCCGTGGACTGCCCCCATGAATACTCAAGGCTTATGCTTAGGGAGACAGCAAGCAATACAAATACCCTCTTCACACTCATAATTTCAAATTTTCACAATTACCAAATAATTATTGGGATTAGACCAGGTTTTAGGCGGATTTATACTAACGGCCAAACCGCGAAAATCTTACAAAATTCCCATCGATATTACTTCCGTACGCATAACGTAGAGACTTATTAATACCAGGAAAGGTCTTGGCATACATTTGTTAAACAGCCATTGCTTAAAATGTTTACGGTTTTTGGTACTTTAATCCTTTTTCACAGTTTGCTCTTCTGGTACGCAGCGCATGAGAACAATCAGACAAACCGTGCTCACTGCTCGAAACAAAGGAAATAGTAACAAAATTCCTCCTAGCGCGAATCAGTTTATCTAAAATATTTAGTCTCTAATCTATGCGCGTCCGCCAGGTATTGTACATCTGCAT
Organism: uncultured Chryseolinea sp.; assembly: GCA_946478915.1. The sequence goes on along the minus strand of CAMLER010000007.1, from coordinate 4,808 downwards.
CTTTTTGTTAGTTGTGAGCTTGCAAGTCTGCGCGCAGGCGCCCCGTATTGTAGTCAATCCGATGGGTCACTCCGCTAAAATCCATAAGGTCCTTTTCACGCCTGACGGAAAACAAATCATTTCTGTTTCAGAAGACAAAACGATCCGAGTGTGGAATGCAGACACCGGAGCCATGATACGGAAATTTGAATCTCAGATTGGCGATGGGCCCGAAGGGATGTTGTATGCTGCTGCTCTGTCGCCAGACGGCAAGCTGCTTGCTGTGGCAGGATATCAGGTTGCTATCCAATCTGAAAATTATATTATCATAATTGATCTTGAAAAAGGACGACAGGTGAGTACGGCGACTGGTCATACGGATGTCATCAATAGCCTTAGCTTCAGTGGATCCGGTAAATATCTGGCCAGCGGCAGTGCGGATCAAATGGTAAAAATTTGGAAGGTAGAACCGGCGCCCAAGCTTTCCGTTGTAACAACCATTCCTATTCCATCACCGGTATCATGCATAGCGTTTAACAACCTCACGCAGGATCTGGCAGTGTCCCATGAAAGCAACGACGTAATGGTGTTTGGTCTCGCGTCACTCGACAAAGGAAATGCTAAGATTGTCCCACGGATATTTAAGAAACACAAAGGTATTGTTGATAAAATTGTCTACTCGCCCGATGGTTCATATCTCGCAACCAGTAGCTTCGAGAATGAACTGATTGTCTGGAAACCGGATGGGACTGTAGTCAAAGAGTTCGAAGATCTGGTGAATCCGATTAATGCAATAGCATTTTCGGCTGACTCAAAAATTATGGCCGGACTTGATGTCGTAGGTAAAGGTACCAGTTGGGGTATTCCTGCAGGAAATAAGTTTGCCGATTTTAAAGGACACGACAACACAGTATTCAGCGCGGCATTTGCTCCTTCGCTGCATGGCAATTATGTAGTTGCTTCGGCTGGAGGTATTAATAATGAAATTATATTATGGAACCCTATTAACGGACTAACTGTACGCAAGATCAAAGGAAAGGGTAATGCTATTACCGACCTGGCTTTCGGCGCCGGAATGGAGCTTAATATAGCGCAAGGGTGGACGAAGGATAAAAAGCCGCTTTTCAAAAATATTTTCAACTTTGAGTCCTTGACTGTTGGCGAAGGTTCAAACGCAGTAAGTGGCGGTAATCAATCGACTAAGGGGATCTCGCAAACGGGACCTAATACACTAGATCTACCCAAAGGCAAAAAGATTCAAACTACTCCAAACGAAGATGGACGTATCCTCGACTTCCACGCGCTGGCTGACGGAAGTGTAATTGTAGCCAGCGACTTCTCACTTAAAATGTTCGATAGGAATGGATATCTCAACAAGGAATTCATCGGCCACTATGGGGCTGTACGCGCAATTGCTGTAACGGCCGATGGAATGTATCTCGCCTCGGGAGGTGAAGATCAATCAATCATACTTTGGAAACTATCTGAAACAGGATTCGCGCCAAGTCTCAGGCAGGCATTTGACGGTGAGGAATGGGCATCATATTTCAGCTCGCTACCCGTAGACTCGCTCACCAAAGAGCCGACAAAAAAAGCCTGGCTTGACGTAATTGCATTCCTAAAGAATTCGGGCGATAAAACCTACAAAGGGATCGACGAGGTATACAAGACATTAGGAGAGCAGGTAATTCCCTTTGCAACTCTTTTTGTAACCGATGACAGCGAATGGATTTGCTGGACGCCGAAAGGATATTTTTCGTGCTCGTCTTCCGGAGGTCAATATTTTGGATGGCATGTTAATAAAGGGATTGATCAACTAGCAGATTTTTATGCCGCTGAACAGTATTTCGAAATTTTGTACAGGCCGACTGAGTTGAGCAATAGTTTTAAAAAGGGAAAACGGGTGGAGGACCTTTTGCGGGAGTCGGGTGAAAGGATTTTTGATCTGAGCAAGCTTCACCGGCCATCCGTCGGGTTTTTTGATGTAACCGTCACGACGCGCGCCACCGATTTGCTTAAGTATGATAAGGGCAAATTTTTCACACAGGCGCGCACTGTTCCCCTAACAGTAGATATCTATGATGGTGGTGGTGGCGTTAAAGAAGTGAACATTTATCAAAACGATAAGCTTATCATCAATGATAAGGATGTCAAAACGACCGGCGAAGGCCAAAAGCGATCCAAGACCTACGCTGTTGAAATGGTAAATGAAACTAACGAGTTTCGAGTGAAGGTTGTCAATTTTCAAAAGATCGAATCCCGATCTGACGAACTGGTTATAGAATATACAGGTGAGGTTATTGCAACATCCACTCTTCACATCCTTGCCATCGGGATAAACAAGTATAAGAACGAATCATATAATCTAAACTATGCTCAGCCGGATGCTTTTTCTTTTGTAGAGAAGATAAACGAAAGAAGCCGGGGCATATTCAAAGGCGTGAACCGTGTTGAAATCTATGATGAGGAAGCAACGAAGGAAAATATTACGACTGGTTTTAAAGCAATGATTGCAAGGGCAAAGCCCGAAGATGTATTTATGTTCTACTATGCGGGGCACGGTACCCTGGATGAGGAAAATAACGAGGAATACTACCTGGTTCCCACAGATATTACGAAGCTTTATGGCGATCCTGCCCAACTGCATGCCCGCGGGATTTCCGCTACTGACATAAAGAACTTTCTGACACAGATAAAATCGCAAAAGCAGATTATCCTTATGGACGCCTGTCATTCCGGCGGGGCTGTGAAATCATTTAGCACCCGGGGTGTAGCGTCAGATGAAAAAGCAATGGTGCAGTTGGCGCGTAGCTCTGGAGTTGTGATGATAGCTTCCAGCGGAACTAAACAGCTGGCCACCGAATTTGAAGCCCTCAAACATGGTGTATTTACCTATGCGCTATTGGAGGCTCTGGATGGAAAAGCGGATAATGGAGACCGCAAGATCACTGTAAACGAATTGAAATTCTACATGGAAGACCGCGTACCCGAATTGACTAAACAGTATGGCGGCCAGGCGCAGTACCCCACAGGTTACATTACCGGAAACGATTTCCCGATATCCATACTTGAGAAGGAATAACCTCAATTCTGTCAGTCTTTTCCGCTCATAATAGGGAGAATAGTGTCATATTGGCTTAACCTTTTGGGTTTTTATCGGACGGGCTCCTTTGGTATAGTCGTTGCCCATGAATGGGAAAAAGGAGATAAGCATGGAAAACAGATTAGATATACTGACTTCTGTGGATGTTTTAAACACATTAAATGGAGGCACTGTTGAACCTCAGGTATTGCGTGTGCAGTTGGAAGACTCCCAGGAGTTACATGTTCGTGTACCGAGTATCGATCCGACTTCAATAGAAGTTGAGGTGAACAATAATAGGTTGTTTATTTATTACGCGGTTAACCTTACGGCAGCGGGAAAAGAGCTACGGTTGCCCTATGCGATCTACAACAATGCATTGCCTTACTACATTGATATCAGTAAAATTCATTCAACAATAGAAGGTAACATCCTTGTGATAACCTTGCCGTTTAATACGCTTTCCAAGGGTTATCATCGGAAAATAAAAACTGATAGTGATTAAAGAAAAAGCCCCGGATGTCCGGGGCTTTTTTTATGCTTTAACGTGGCTCCAGTTTTCACCGGTCTTTATGCGGTGGATTTGCATATCGGAAACACGAAATCTTTTTGCGAGCGCTTTTAAGGTGGGTTGTTTCTTCGACTTGAAAAGGGCCACTTTGATTTGTTTCACTTTATCAGCCGTTAGTTTAGGACCTTCGTCAGGGTTCATCCTGACGATAACGTTAGGATCCTTCAATGCATGTTGGATTTGATCATCATGCTTCACCCATTTAAGATTAGATGCTTTATTGTTTTCTTTTTTGTGATCAACGTGGATCACGAAGTTGTGAGCAGAGGATGGCTGCTTGCAAAAATATTCGGCTACCAGCCGATGGATGTAATAATTTTGCCTTGTTTCTTCCCGGCCGATTGTGATACTGGGATAGCCTTGCGTCAACCTGGGTTTCAACACATAACCATCTTCCAATTTTGTTTTAAAGCTAACGATCCGTCCTTTATCGGAGACCGAATAGCGTTTGGTTGTTGTCCCCTTCTTAAGCTTTAGTTCTTTCCAGGTTTCACCCGGAACGACTTTCAATTTGGGTTGTTTGCTTGTTTTAGCCATAGGTTTAATGATGTAAAGGTTCAGATTTGTTTTTGGTTAAGACATTTAATTGCTCCAATATTTTTGAGGTTAACTTGAATTTTGAGCATAGTTATTTCAATAAAAACCTATATAAGGCAAGAGGCTCGGGTTGTAAGATCCGCGAGTTTGCGTTTAGTTCAAATCGATCTCTCATCATAAGATATGCACTGGCTATTTTCAGCTACAAAGGTCTGGATCGTATCTACGGTGGCTCCAGCTCATGCGGGCTGAACAACAAGCGGGGATTATTAGTAACAAGTTATTATGATCAACATTACAATGCAAGCATTGTTGCCTCTTTCTGTGCAGAATCGTATCATTTTAGGGTATGGATAGGGTGGTAGATGCGTCCTCGAGGTAAAAACAGCGTGTAGCCCGGGTTAGCAATACCTTAAAGTGGCCATACCGTTGCTTAGAATTCTTTTCGCACAACCAGCAAATAGTATCCTTTTTCAATTGGCAAGTATCCCTGGTCATAGCTATAGAAGTATTGATCTCCCTCTTTCGTTGTATAGGTGCTTGTATGGTATGTAAAATCAAATCCTTTGGACAGGAGTTTTTCTCTTGTCACCCTTACTTTGCCGTCGGGATTAAGTCGAGCGAGGATACGGCGATTTT
>CAMLER010000006.1 GCA_946478915.1 uncultured Chryseolinea sp. | reverse complement strand
ATGTCATATCGTACGCGCTCAAATCGAGCCAACTGACCCGATGGCTATGGGGTACCGATCAACATTACCACCGATTACCTTTAGAGTACTTTTACGTACTCGATCACAAATCGCACTTAAGTCAATCGAGCCACCCGATTACCTGACCACCCGATTACCGATTACCATTCCCATCTGACGCACTACCTCATAAAGAATAACTCCCGCAGCTACGGAAACGTTAAGAGATCCAATCTTGCCCTTCAATGGAATGCTTGCCAGCTCATCGGAAACCCGTAGCAAATGGTCCGAGATACCATCTTCTTCGGAGCCCATAACAATTGCAATTGGGCCGGTCAAATTTATCTGATAAATATTACGATCGGTTTTTTCAGTACATGCAATGACGCGGATACCATTGTCATGCAGTAGCTGTACCGTTTTTTTTAAGTCTTTCTCGCGACACACAGGAACATGATTCAGGGCACCTGCAGACGTCTTCATGGCATCGCCGGTTATGGGTGCATTACCCTTTTCCGGGATAATTATTCCGTCGACGCCAGCACATTCGGCAGTGCGTACGATCGCACCAAAATTCCTCACATCGGTGATCCGGTCCAGAATTATAAAAAATGGTTCGCGGCCTTCGTTGTACGCTTTATAGATCAGATTATCAACTGATGCATAAGAGACCGGTGAGAGGAAACAAATTACTCCCTGATGGTTCTTTGATGTCAGCCTCTTTAATTTCTCCGAGGGAACGAATGATAAGGGTATGTTATTATTCTTTGCAACGGCTATCAGCTCCTTAACAAGATCGTTAGCGAGCCCGGATTGAACCAAAATCCTGTCGATATCTTTGCCGGCAGCAATAGCTTCAATTACAGCACGAGTGCCGTAGATCATGTCGGATTTTTCCATTCAGAAATGGCGGGCTAAACTAATTTATCAATCTCATCGGCAAGCTTGCGATCTTTCTCTGTAACAATATCGCCCGCATCATGCGTTGATAACTCAAAGCTAACCCTGTTCCAGGTGTTTGTCCAGGTTGGGTGATGGTTCATTTTTTCGGCGACGATCGCAACGCGGGTCATAAAACCAAATGCCTCACTGAAATCCTTAAACTCAAAAGTTTTTTTTAGCTTATTGTTTTCCGAGGTCCATTTCATAATCGCAAAAGTATGGTTATAACAAGTTATCTATTTCTGATGATAAATGCTTGTGCGGTCAATGTACAAATCGGGAGTTTTATAACGCCACGATACCTTCAATTTTAGAAGCTTTTATGTAGATGTCGAGCACGGCATCGCCTGAAGGCATCATCATTTCTACTGTCACACTTTTATAGTTACCCTGTTTCGAAGATTTTTCCAATGCGGCATGCAATGGAAACAACTGCTTTACTTCATTTTCCTTGCCGGTCGGTACGATAAATTTAAACACATATAGGGAGGGCCATGCGTAGTGCTGGTCAAGTTTCTCACGAAAAGAATTTATCCAGTTGGGCTCCATAAAATTTAAATGGCCACACCTCCCGGTAAAGCCAGGAGATGTGGCCAGTTTTAAGCTTACCTTAATAAAATTTGTAGCGCTTGTCTACAATATCCGCATTCTCTTTTATGGCCTCAGCTATTCCGAAGCTGGTCCGGTTGCCATCGCCCTGTAGCAATTCTGTCTTATAAGAAGTGTAATCGGTTATCGCAGGTGCAACCGTTTCATTTAACATTTCGATCATCACCACCCCGTTTTCTCCGGCAACAGGCTTTGAGCGTTGGCCCTTCTCTAGAGAAAAAGCAACTCCTACGGCCAAGGGGTCAAATCCCACTGAAGGCAAAGTGTTCGTGCTCAATTTCAGATCACTGCTATTGTAAACATTGGCATCGTCACCATAACTTGCCTTAATCTCTTCCAATGAACCCTTCAATCCCGCAAGTTTTTCAGATATCAGTTTCCCTTGCATTCTATTCCGAACCGCGGGGGTGATCTCCTCTTTAACCAGATTAAGTGGTTTATATCCTTCATCTACCTGATTGGTCATGATCGCTACGACATTTTGATCCTGGAGATCGAAAACTTCAGAGACTTTCCCTTCAGAGGCATCCCTGAACAGCCATTGAACTACTGGTCTGGCTTCGCCCATTGTACCAATCCTTCTGTCACCGGCGAGAATATTTTTCGCATCTAACACAGTTAGTCCGTGTTCTTTTGCCGACGCCTGAAAGTCATCTAAGTCGGACACATCGGTGGCAAAGGCTTCGGCTTTTCTAAACGCTTCGTTTAGCGTTGCATCGCTTGGCGTAATGGCTCGCTCAATTACAGCGATGTTGTATGCTCTATTGGTTTTTGTGTTTGTTACTTCGATGATGTGGTATCCATATTCAGTCTCTACAAGGCGGTTCAGGAGTCCCGGTCTGGAGGCAGAAAATACGGCGTTTTCAAAGGGCTCAACCATCTGACCGGTGGAAAACCAACCAAGATCTCCGCCGCGGGCTGCAGTTCCATCTGTTCCAAATTCACGCGCTTTCGCGCCAAAATCTGCACCCCCCCGGATATCCTGAAGGATTTTCTGAGCTTTTTCTCGCGCGGTTTTTTTAGCCGCATCACTGGCGTCATCCCATTTGATTAAGATGTGCTTTGCACGTGCTGTCGCAACCGTGTCGTCAAAAACACGTGATATTTTCACAACTTTATACGTTTCGCCATCCAGAAACGGCCCGAATACCTTTCCCTGGATAAGACTATCGGGATTGATAAATGTCGGCAAATTGGAAGGTGTATATTTTGCGTATGGATTTTGTCCTTCCGTATTGGCTGCCGCATATACAGAATCATCCTGAGCGGTTTTTAACTCCACGACATAACGTTGAAGGTCTTCGCGGATGGCCAAGGAATCGTCTGCCGTGGGTTCGATAGGTACGCTAACGTACTTAATATCGCGGCTTTCCTCGGTCTTGTACCGTTCGATATTTTCATTGTAGTATGCTTTTAGATCCGCGTCTGAAACCTTTACAGCGCTATCGCCCGCCGTATAATAGGGAACATACAGGTACTTAACTTCCGCAACATCGGTTTGTGCGTGATATTCGCGTTCCGCCTCAGCTTTGGTAACGTAGTTGCTCTTGATAAGCAGGTTTTCATATTTTATCCTTTCGCGGCCCGGCTTAAGGTCGCGCTGAAACAATTCCCAGCGGATGCGCATTTCCGAGGTCTGGGGCATTGTCTTAAGTTGATTGAGGTAGGTAACGACACGATCCCTTTCGAATTGACCGGTCTCCTGATTAGTAAAAGCTTGTTTTACACCTTCATCGACGTTCTTGCCCTGAATCATGTCCCATACTTCATCGTCGGTTACAACAATTCCCACCTTCGAAAACTCAGGCTGCACCGCGTGACGGGATATGAGGAGATCCCATGCCTGCTGCCGTACCGCCGGCATTTCACGCTCCCCAGGTTCGCGACCAAGCTGCAGAAAATAACTGGTTTCCCGCTCCTGGATCGCCGATTGAAACTCTTCATATGAAATTTCTCTGCCCGCAATGTCCCCCACGGAATTCCTGCCCCAATTCATTATTGACGAATTTCCACTGAAAATATCCCCCAGCACAAATGCTGCAATCGCTACAAAAACGAATACCACTACCCAGGTACCCATTTTATTGCGCAATGTTCCAATTACGGCCATAAACTAATTTTTAAAGAGCCGCAAATTTAACCCGGAATCTTTATTAGAAAAATATAGTCTTTAAAAAGACTTTGACGCTGTATTATTCGCGGCAAATTGATGCATGCGAGGCCCAGTGGTATTTAGGATCAAAGTTCTTGCTCGGCGTGTTCCAGGGTCATTCGAATAGTACCAATTCGGTTATCCTGGGTAGACTGGATGGAAAAAGTATAGTTATTAATGGTGATAGTTTCTCCCGGTTGCGGGAAATCTTCCGTATAGGCCAGAATCAGACCACCAAGGGTCTCATATTCTCCGATGGGTAACTGCCACTCGTATTTTTCATTGAGATAATCAACTTCCAGGCGTGCGCTAAGCAAGTAGTTGTAGCTGTCGATCTTTTGCTCAATCAGATCATCCTGATCATACTCATCTTCAATTTCGCCAAAGATTTCTTCGATTACATCTTCGCGGCTGACGATCCCGGATGTTCCGCCGAATTCATCCATAACGACCGCCAGGCTCTTTTTTTCGTTTATGAATCGGCGCATCAATTCGCTGGCCAGCGATGCTTCATGAACTGTAATAGCGGTAGTCAGGATATCTTCAATTTTCTTGGGTGAAGTGAACAACGAAGAAGAATGACAATACCCAATAATATCATCAATGGAATTTCGGTATACAACGATCTTCGAGTGACCGCTCTCAACGAAAGTTTGGTGCAATTTTTCCAATCCTTCCTGAATATCGATTGCTGTGATTTCGTTTCGTGGTATCATGCACTCCCGAATTTTTACCGTCTTAAATTCAAGGGCATTTGTTAACATTTTTTTATCGAGGTCCAGGTGAATGTTTTCCTGTTTTACATTATAGATGTTCTTGAAATATTGATTCAGATTGGTAATACCAAAAAGTGGATTCATTTCATCGAATTTCATATTAAGTAAATGAACCACGGTAGCTCGTGTAATCGATAGTATGGCGTAGGTAAAGGGAGCCAGAACAACGGCCGAGATACCGAACAAAAATGCCGATAGCATCAAGGTGCTATTCGCATTAATATTGCCCACTACCTTTGGAAGGAATTGTGCTGTCAACAGGATAAGTATGGTCGAAAAAATGATCTGTACGAAAACTGTAACAATAGTATGATCCAATGCGCGAGGAAGTGATTTCGCTACTGTCGGAAGCAGTAGTTGCGCCATGAAATAGCTGAAAAAAACAAGTGCTGTGCAGTAGCCCACCCGTGTTGATCCGATCATCCACGAAGGTCTCTGGAAAAAGAACATAAGGACGCGGCCGCTGAAGCTTCCGGCAGATGCAGCGTTCGCAATCTGAGCTTTATCCGCCGACATTACCGCGATCTCAACGCATGCGAAGAAAAAGCAATAAAAGAGCGACAGTGCAATGCCGAAAACCAGGAGTAAGTCCATCGTTATTTTTTCTTTCTCAAATTATAAACAAAATATAAAATGAGCGCCACCATAAGGGCCCAATAAGCCCTTTCGATGCCTAGTACGATCGTTTGGTGAATGCCGATAATAGCAAACACTACTGCAACTGAAAGAATGAGAACATCCGGCAGTTTCATGCTGCTATAAAAATAAGATATTTTGTGAGGAGTCGGGTTAGGGCGGTCACGTTCGATTACTCTTCGACTTCAAGTATACCCTCGGGGTTCTTGATTTCATAGTCGGACAGGTCTTGCATAGCTGTTAATCCAGTACCATAAATCACGTCGCCCTGTGTTCGAATGGTGACGAATTTATCGGTATAAATTTTCATCGTCTTCGGGTTGTAGAACAGTTCCTCAGTGTTGAGTTGTTCATTTTTTTCTACATTCTTCAATTCGACTTTTCCCTGTCCCATCCAATGCTCCTCCGCCTTGATGAATTTTGCGTAGTTTGCCCGAAGCGTCGATTCAAGCCTTCCAAATTCGTTGTACATTTCGATGTAGACGCCTTTCGGAAATTCCTGATCGCCATTTGCGAATTCATATACCAGATCTGCGAGCACTTTTGATTTGATGCGATCACCCTCGCTGCTGAAAAGTTCAATATTCTCAACCTCGCGCAAAGGGCCGGTGTATTCAACAGGCTCTTTGAAATCGGATTTCGTACATCCGAAAGCCGCGATCCATACCAATGCGAAACAAGCTGCCTTCATAGTAAAATGAAAAAGGCCATAGAAGAGCTATGGCCTTTTTTGATTGTTGATATTTTTGTTAGTCTCTGGTCCTGATCGTGGTTGTTTCATTAATCCAGCATTCCACTTTCTTTGTATCGCCAGGTTGATAGTTTACCAAAAAGATATCTTCCTTGGAAGGAAAAGCCTCTTTTGCCTGTGCGGCTTTCCTAGAATTACCAGCGCGCTGATAATAATCGGCGGCCAACAGGAACACCAGGCGATCGTCTGCCTGATTGACTTTCTTTGCGCAGTCTGTACCGCTGTTGAAATACAGGTCACCAATTTTTTCGTAGGCTTCTTTGGCGACTTCAGAATCAGCGCTTGCTGCTTGTCTGTAAAGATCGCGCGCACCGTTCTTATTGCCTTTTCGGGCAGCAAGAGATCCCATATACAACAAGACCTCTGCTTTGTCTTTTCCTTCAGTGCATATGCCCTGAGCCTCTTTCAAAAACGATTCTGCTTTTTCCAGATCATCTTTTGACATATAAATGATACCAAGGTTCTTGGCAAGACCGCAATCCTTTTTTCCCTCAGGATCTTTGTGCACAGCCTCTGCGGCCTCTAGCCACAGCGGATCATCCGTACATTTCCCCTGCAACATGAAAGTGAAAATCTTTTTTGCCAAGCCAACATCGCCGGGGTTTTGCTTGAACTTAGGACCAAGATTGGTTCTTACAAAGTCGCAATCCACTTTGATCATCGAGATAAGGATGGCATCAACATCATCTTTGTATTTTTTGTACTTATCAGGATTTTTTCCTTCGCTCTGCGCCTTTTTGATTTTTGAGTCGATGATTTCAATCAACTTATCATAGCGTTCCAGGATTTCTGTATCTGTAATCTTTTTGAACTTAAGTACATTCAGACGGACGGTTTGAAAATAGGGTACTATCGTAGCATCCATTACATTGTTGCCGTTTTTCTTGAGCGTCTCATCAAGGATCTGCAATGACTCTGCCGGTTGATCGTTAATATTAAATTTTAAAAATGAAAGAGCTTTCCGGTTGTGTACCACAGGATCGTCGCCGCAGTACTTTAGCCTCATGTCGTAAACAATCATTAATGAGTCGACATATACCTTTTTGCGGGCGGGGTCTTTTTCTTTTTCGGCAAGTTCATCATAGATATCAGCTCCATTTATATACAAGCTTGAATGAAAACCGGGAGCATTTGCCAACAGCCAATTCAATGGAGGTAAGGCTTGTTTAAATTGTTTTGCATTTTTGTAATCCTCATACAGCACCTTGCTCTCTTCGGCTTTTGCTTTTTGAGCGCCATCGGTAGGCCAAACTACTTGATTACATTGTGAGAAGGCTGAATTTGCAGTGAATAATAAAGCCAGCAAAAATGCACTGACCCCGATTGAATTTTTCATACTTGTTTTCATTTCTAATCAAACTTTCGTTTTATGAACCATTGGTCGTTGAAGGTTAGCCCAAAAAATATCTTAAAATAGCTTTCCTCCAAAATATTTTCGTCTTTATTACCTCGTTTCCCAAACTTGAACGCCAGATCAACGGAAGATCGACCTGCCGGTAGCGACATGCCAAAATTAATGCCAAAATCATCGACAGGCTTATTATTCGCAAAAAAGGGATATCGCTCCAAACTTAAACCAGCTCTAAAGGTAATACGCTTCAAATAATTTTCCAGCGTATTGGGATCAGCGGTATACTCGCCACCCAGAGCTGCCCGCCATGATTCTCCAAGACCTTCATCATCCTGATTGACACTCTTGAATGACGACCAATCCTGATAGGAAAATTCTGTACCGACCATCCATTGAGCTCCTTTGCCATAGGAGATGCCAACGGTAAAGGATGAAGGCATTTCAATTTTACCGGTCATTACCGATAAAGGGTAGCGTTCAACCGTATCCTCGGCTATTGTTGTGCGGATGATTTGCCGATTAATTTTGCCCTTGAGTTTACTGCTAAAATTGTAAACCGCACCCAGGCTGAAGCGTTTGTTGTTACGTGTTCCTAACGAATCCTTACTAAAAGAAAAGCCAAGACCAAAATTAAAACCGTTGACATTAGTTTTTTCTTGAACGGATATAACATAGGGTACCGAACCGCTGGCGATATTGTTGATAACATTCGAATAAATATTATCAACAGGACCAAATAAATAGGTCGACTTCAAACCCACACTAATGGATTTTGTAAGTCTTACTCCATTCGACCAGTAGAGTTGTGTTAATCCTCCCGTTGCAGTTTGCCTTACCGTCGCCGTATCTACTACATTCCCCTCCGGATCTTTGATTTGTTGCGGAAATTGGAAATTGTAATTAACGTGGGTATAAGGCATCAAGCCTGCTGAAGTGGTCCATTTCGTCAGTTTTATCGGAAATGCGATAGCAAGATAATTCAAATTGCCGCCGGTGTTTTTATCTTTTGTGGTAGCAGACTCAACCGTTCGTGATTCGTAAATTGTGCCGACCTGGAATACAGTGTAGGGATTGAAAACCAGCAGCGCGGGATTTTGATTATTAAGGAACCAGAATTGTGGGTGGCTTACGCCAATCCCTCCAGCGCCCTGATTGTGGATAAGGCTATTACCGTAAGCATCTCCGATTCCGAAATCAGTGAATGGCGATGGTGCTGCCTGTCCCCAAACCTTTGCTGCACACAGCATAACAGCAAATCCTAAAAAACACGTTTTAATCACCGACATTATATATCAAAATGCTGTTTAATCCGCTGAGTACTAGTTCAGGGAGCGCAAATATGGACTCTTTCAATTTGTTTTCAAAAAAACGTCCGTCACCGCCGCACAAAATCACCTGCAATCCCTCAAATTCCTTCGCATAACGATCTATTATGCCATTGATTTCTGCGATCATCCCATTTATGGCACCACTTTGCAAACACGCTTCCGTGGTGTTGCCAATGAGCGGCGGACTATCAATCACGTTAGCCAACGGGAGTCTTGCCGTAAAAGTATGCATAGCCTGGAGCCGCATCCTGAGACCAGGAGAAATGCCACCTCCGTGATAATTTCCGTCCTTATCAAGAATGTCGTAAGTGACGCACGTACCGGCATCAATCACCAGGCAGTTTGTATTGGGAAATCTCTGCCAGGCGCCACATATGCCCGCAATTCTGTCGACACCCAATGTGTGGGGAGTAGCATACAGATTGTTGACGGGTATTGGTAATGCAGCGCTCAAAATATATTTTCGTTGGATATGGCTCGCCCAACTCATTATCGGAATCTGCTGGTCTGCCACGGAACTAAGGATGAAATTGTCGGCGGAAAAGTTCTGAACAAATGACCTTAGCTTTTCTCGGTCATCGAACGCGTACTGTTGGGTCAACTGATATCCTTTGAATACACCTTCCTTGGCAAGTGAATTCCCATAGTCAACTATTAAGTTCATTTTTTACGGTTAATCAATTTGGACGCAGATCTGTCTGGCCCGGAACTTCCAAAAGTATATATTCTTAACTTGTCAAGTTACAAATGAGATAGCAAAGCGCGATGTACTTGCAAGGCCAGTTGGTTTGCCCTTTATTTGTGCACTTTGCCTCGTTAATAAGCAGATAAAAACTGGCCTGCAAAAAATTGAACAAAGTTTGAGAAGGGATGAAGAACTTATTGCTGCTTATTTGTTTGATGTCTATCGGATATATTCTCAATATCGTATCCATTAATCCAGAAAAAGATGTTGTATAATTTATGGATCGCTAATATTTTGCCGGGCGAGATTTCTTGGTGCGCGCACCCGATTGCAGGGCATCGGGACCAAGGTGGCAACTTTTTTGGTGATTGAAGCTTTGAGAAAATGTAAAGAACTCGTCACGGCTATGTGGTAATCTGGAATGAAAATGAAACTGAGTCTCTCAAAATTCGAAAATACTCCTCCCGAAATTGTGTTTGAATGGAAAGATCCTGAAACCGCCGCCGAGGGCTGGGTCGTAATAAATTCTTTAAGAGGTGGAGCGGCAAGCGGGCCTACCCGCATGCGCAAGGGATTAAGCAAGAGTGAAATAGAAACAATGGCCAAAACGATGGAGGTTCGGTTTACTGTTTCCGGGCCTTCAATTGGTGGTGCATGTTCCGGAATTAGTTTCGACCCTACCGACCCAAGAAAGAAGCTTGTGTTGGAGCGTTGGTACCGCGCGGTAACTCCGTTGCTAAAGTATTATTACGGTACAGGTGGTGATGTTAATGTAAGCGAGGTTGAAGAGATTATTCCAATAACGGTTGGGCTAGGCATACAAGATCCACAGGAGGGTGTATTCTCAGGACACTATCAGGCCACAGAGGAAGAAAAACGAATACGCATCAGCCAATTGAGGCACGGTATGGCTAAGATAATAACCGATGATCGTTTTTCTCCTTTGCCGGAGAAGGGATATACGGTTGAAAACATGTGCACAGGATTCAGCGTAGCACAATCAGTAAAAGCGTATTACGAAAAATGGGGTGGTGATATTAAAAGGAAGCGGGCAGTCATACAGGGGTGGGGAAATGTTGGAGCGGCGGCTGGCTTCTTTCTTAGCCAGATGGGTGTAAAAATTGTTGGCATCGTCAGTCATGAGGGCGGCGTAATCAACCAGGATGGATTTTCATTCGAAGAAGTTAGGTCTTTCGTGGCAAACAAGAAAGGCAACAAACTGGTGGCCAAAAATCTTTTGCCGTATTACATGGCGAACCAAAAGATCTGGGATCTTGAATTTGAAATATTCGTACCTGCAGCCACCTCCAGATTAATCATAAAGGATCAGATCGACCTCATGATCGCTTCGAAGATTGAAGTGTTCCCTTGCGCAGCTCACGTTCCATTTTTCGATCCCGAAATTTTCCTGGGACCAATCGGGATTTACGCGGATGAAAAATTTTCCGTAATTCCCGACTTTATTGCCAATTGTGGAAGAGCGCGCGCCTCCACTTTTTTTATGGAGAATGCCATTCCTCAAGATGATGAGACGATTTTCAGCGATATTGCTTCCACCGTTGATAGGGCCTTGTCAAAAACTTATACACTTAATCCTTATCGTACGGGAATTGCGCAGGCATCATTTGAGCTGGCGCTAAAACAACTTGTTAATCAGCCGAGGGCAGCTACAATTGTTTGATCAGGAGATACGCGCCCGCTCCAGCAAAATATCCCATCAGTGCGATGAGGCTTATTCTTTTGGTGTACCAGATGAAATCAATTTTTTCCATTCCCATAACAGCGACGCCGGCAGCTGAGCCTATGATAAGAATACTGCCGCCGGTACCTGCGCAGTAAGCAAGGTATTCCCAGATGAGATGGTCTTGCGGATACGTTTCAAGGCTGTACATTCCCATGCTTGCAGCGACCAGTGGTACATTGTCAACCACAGCTGACAGCAATCCGATCAATGTAATGATTATGCGATTATCTCCTAACGTATGGGCTAGGTATTCCGCAAAATGATGAAGTGTTTGCATGGATTCCAGAGATCCGACCGCTAACAATATTCCGAGGAAAAACAGAACACTCGGTACATCTATTCGCGCAAGCGCACCCGCAGCTGTATAATTCTTTTTGACAGCTTCGTCCAGTTCAGGATGTATTAATTCTGAAACAACCCACAATATCCCCAGACCTAACAACATGCCTATATAGGGTGGCAGATGGGTATAGGTTTTAAATATGGGTACTGATATCAAGGCACCCACGCCCAAAATTAGCATTAGCTTTCCTCCTCCCACGGTCTCGGTACTTGCCTTTCCTGGGGAGTCGTTGTTCGTCGAGCCCAATTCTCCCTTCATCGTAAAGCTGAGGTATATAAGGGGTACAACCATACATACCACACTCGGTATAAATAGCACCTCTATAATCCCGATTGTTGAAATCTGACCGCCAATCCATAGCATTGTCGTCGTAACGTCGCCAATAGGAGTCCATGCGCCGCCTGCGTTGGCCGCTATTACGACCATTCCGGCAAAAAACAATCGCGTATCTTTATTTGGAATAAGTTTCCGGATTAGTGAAACCATGACAATCGAAGTAGTCAGGTTGTCAAGTACAGACGACAGGAAGAATGTCACCCAGCAGATTATCCATAAAAGTGACTTTGCATTTTTTGTCTTAATCCGATCTGTGATGAAGCGGAAACCGTGATGCGCGTCGACGAGTTCGACAATGGTCATAGCGCCCATCAGGAAGAAAAGAATTTCGGAAATCTGGGCAAGGTGTCCTGAAAGTTCTGAGCCCACAAATCCTATAAAGAGGTCTTGCTGAGTGACGTCGGAAAACCGGGAACCCAAATTCATCTTAAGTCCTTCAACATAGTTTCCAAAATGAGTACTTGCAAGAAGGGATTCGGTGGGACTCGATAACGCAAAAAGGGTCCAGCAAAGAACCCCGGTTAATATTGCAGACGCCGTCTTATTGATTTTGATTGAGTGTTCAAGGGCTATGCATACGTACCCTATGACGAAGACAACAATGATCACAGATTCCATTTCAGAACGATCTGAATGGAAATATGATGATTTTTTTAATGTAGAAGGATTTTGCTCAAATATTTATTTACTGGGGGTGCACCGCCAGGTATGGATAGATCATAAGGTATACTATCGCACCAGCAAAGTACCCAAGCAATGCCAACAACGAAATTTTCTTGAGATACCAAATAAAGTCTATTTTCTCCATTCCCATTACGGCGACGCCTGCTGCGGAGCCTATGATAAGAATGCTACCACCAGTTCCGGCACAATACGCCAGATATTCCCAGATCATATGATCCGGATAATAGATCTCCATGCTGTACATCCCCATACTTGCTGCGACAAGCGGCACGTTGTCGACAATGGCTGAAAGTATCCCGATTAGTGTAATTATGATTCTGTTATCTCCAAGGCTTTTATCCAGAAAGGCTGCAAATTCCTGTAGGGTCCCCATCGCCTGAAGCGCGGATACCGCTAGCAATATGCCAAGGAAGAATAGGACGCTGGGTACATCAACCCTGGTGAGTGCGCCTGCTGGTGTGTAGGGTTTCTTTTCAGACTCATCCATGTCAGGATTGATCAATTCAGATACAATCCACAGTATGCCCAATGCTAACAACATGCCCAGGTAAGGAGGGAGATGGGTAACAGTCTTAAATATAGGAACTGATATCAGGCCGGCGACACCCAAGAACAGCATGGTTTTCGCACCGCGCGCAGGAGACTCGCCATGGGAATGACCCGGGGCCACATCGGACATTTTAGCAAGACCCAATTCTCCTTTTAATGTAAATTGTAAATAAAGCAACGGTATGGCCATACAAACCATGCTAGGCAACAAAAGTGTCTTGATTATATTAAACGCCGTTATCTGTCCTCCAATCCAAAGCATCGTGGTAGTGACATCACCAATGGGAGACCATGCGCCACCGGCATTGGCGGCGATTACAATCATACCACCAAAGAATAAGCGCATATTTTTGTTTGGAACCAGTTTACGGATCAGCGATACCATGACAATGGAAGTGGTCAGGTTGTCAAGCAGGGCGGACAGAAAAAAAGTTACCCAGCAGATAACCCACAATAAGGTCTTTGGATTTTTTGTCTTAATGCGATCAGTAATAATTCTGAATCCGGAATAGGCATCCACCAGTTCAACAATGGTCATAGCACCTAAGAGAAAAAATAGGATTCCAGAAATCTCTCCAAAGTGTTCTGCCAATTGATGTGTTATGTGCTCAATAGATTCGTTCGAAAACATGGCATATACCGACCAGCACAACACACCTGTAACTATCGCAGTGGCTGATTTATTTATCTTGACCGGGTGTTCAAAAGCGATTAATAAATAGCCAATGACGAAAATAACAATGACAGCTGCTTCCATAGATTACAATCCCGGGTAAGATGAAAATTTTTTCTTCATGCTACAAAGGATTTTTTTTGGAAAACACCCCAATCTGACCAGAAATGTCAGACGCGTATCAAAAAATTCTCCGGGGAAAGCCTCGTTACTTCAATCCAAACAAACCTTCATTTAAAGCATTCAGCGCTTTCTCTTTGAATTGTTTCTCAATAAGCAACGAAACATTATTGGTGCTTCCGCCGCAGGAAACCATGCGTACGGGTACATCGGAAAGCGCATCGAATATTTTTTTCAGCACTCCTTCTTGTTCGGTGATCTTCTGGCCCACAATACATATGATCGTTTGATCGGAGTCGATTTCAATGGTCCCAAATTTTTTCAATTCGGTCTCAATAGAGGAGAGACGAGAGGCATTATCAATTGTTAATGAAACTGCCACCTCGGAGGTCGTTATCATATCGATTGAAGTCTTATGATTTTCAAATACTTCAAACACTCTTCGCAGGAATCCATAAGCCATAAGCATTCTTGAAGAACGAATATTTACGGCCGTGATTCCATCTTTTGCGGCTATTGCCTTGAAGACACCGACTGTTTTTACCTCACCGGTGATAATTGTGCCCGGAGCTTTTTCATCCATGGTATTCTTCAATCGAACCGGCACGTTATATTTTTGCGCGGGAACAATAGTGGAGGGGTGAAGGATCTTTGCTCCGAAATATGCGAGTTCCGACGCCTCATCAAAAGTGAGTTCCGAAATAGGAATTGTCTTCTTTACAATCCGCGGATCGTTGTTATGCATCCCGTCGATATCAGTCCAGATCTGAACTTCCTCCGCTCCTATAGCGGCCCCCACCAACGATGCTGTATAATCACTTCCGCCTCTCTTCAGGTTGTCGATCTCGTTCCGGTTGTTACGGCAGATATATCCCTGGGTAATAATGATATCAATGTTACTAAGGGCTGTCACCAATGGCTTTAAACGTTGGGAAATTTTCTCAAGCTCTGGTTCATCGTGCTCGTCAATAGACATAAAATACAAAGCAGGCAGCAGCCTTGCATTAATCTTACGCTCCTGCAAGTGCTGATAAAACAATTCCGTAGATATCAGTTCCCCCTGGGCTAACAGTTCGCGATAACTCTTGTTGTCGAATTGACCTGCAGCAAGCATCCTGATGAAGATGAAAAAACGGCCAACGATTTCCTGGCCGATGGCATAGAATGAATCGCTCGAAAATAATTCCTTTATGAAAGATTGATAATGTTTTTCAAGGCCGGCAATCTCTGCTTCCGCTTGCGCCTTTTGTGATGCTAACAAATGGTCACCGATTGCGACAAGTGTGTTAGTAGTGCCCGAGAGAGCAGAAAGGACAACAATTTTTTTACCTGGCGTGCCTAACACAAGTTCGGCAATTTTTTTCATACGCTCCGGTTTACCCACGGACGTACCGCCAAATTTTAACACTATCATAATATGAGTTTTAAAAAGCGGGCAAATATACGCAGCGCCAAAAAATAAATGATATCCTCCGTGTCTTTCTTTTTTGAAAGATTGAGCGTTGTACTACAGTATCTTGCAACTATGGAATGGAAGCAATTTCTTATCGTCGGGTGAAAGTTCTGTGACCAGGTAATCAATCGCATTCAATTTGCAGACGTTAACCTTCTGGACCGTCCCGATCTTTTCTGAAATACTGAGCAACGCGCACTTAGCCGCAGAATTGATTATCGCTTTCTTTACCTGGGCAACCTCCCAATCATAGTCGGTAACACCCTCCGCGACCGACAGTCCATTGGTACCTAAAAGGCAAAGGTCTACCCGGATTTCACTTATGGCGCTGGCCACTGAAGCGCCGGTGCAGATATAGGAGTTTCTTGCCAGATTGCCTCCAAGCAAGACTACCTCCACTGTAGAGCGTTGTGCCGCTTCCAGGGCAACGAGTGGGCTAACCGTAAACAAAGTTCCTGTCAGCCTCTCTGGAAGTATTCGTACCAGCTCAACCATCACAGTACCACCGCCAACCAGCAACGTCATTCCATCTTTGATAAGCTTTACAGCCTTTTTTGAAATCTCCTTCTTTTCGAGCCTCGCATATACTTCGGGTTGTTGGAAAGGCTGCTGAAAGTTAGGAGACACGGCGCCTCCATGCACTTTTATCACCTTCCCTTTTTTTTCGAGTTCCTTAATATCTCTTCGAATGGTATCTAGCGAAACCCGGAGTTGCATACAAAGGTCTGAGGCAATCACCTTGTTGTGACTGTTGATCTTCTGGATGATAAAATTATGACGCTCTTCCTGCAGCATGGTTAAACGCAAAAGCATGTGAATGACTCAATCTTGGTTCGACACTCAAAATAAGGAATTGGTCATTATTTCAATGACTGCTTGCTGTTTTATGCGAAATTATTAAATTCAAGAAATAAAACAGCAAAAAACCGCAAGACGGAATGAAGAGAATTGTACTTGTTTGCTTTGCACTTTTAATAACTCAATACCTCCAGGCGCAGAATTCAAAGGCCTGGATCCGCGTGAATCAACTTGGCTATGTTCCCAAAGGTGTCAAAGTCGCTGTTTACGGATCCAAGAATCAGGACAATGTTTCGAATTTTGAGTTGGTGGATGCCAAATCCGGGAAGTCAGTTCTAACTAAAACCGCCGGAAAAAACTTCGGCGCCTATGGGCCGTTCAGCAGTAGCTTTCGCCTTGACTTTTCGGAGTTTCAGACTAAAGGCACATATTATGTGAAAGCAGGTGAGACAAAGTCAGGAGAGTTTACAATATCGGACGATGTTTACAAAGGCACAGCTGATTTTCTTTTGCGATACATGCGACAACAGCGCAGTGGCTACAACCCATTCTTGAAAGACTCCTGTCACACAAATGACGGATTTACAATTTATGGACCGATGCCCGATGGGACACATGTTGATGTTTCAGGCGGGTGGCATGATGCGACCGACTACCTGCAATACGCGACAACATCGGCAAACGCAACCTACCACCTACTGGCCGCTTACCGGGATTTTCCGTCTGTTTTTACAGACCAGCATTTAGCCAATGGGTTAGAGGGGAAGAACGGAATTGCAGATGTGTTGGATGAAGGTGTGTGGGGGTTGCAATGGTTGATGAAAATGCATCCCAAAGAGGATTGGATGTTTAATCAGCTGGCAGATGATCGTGATCATATCGGCTTTCGCTTGCCAACTAATGATCCAGCTGATTTTGGCTATGGGCCCGGTAAAGGAAGACCAGTTTATTTTATTTCCGGCAACGTGCAGGGACTGGGCAAATACAAGAACAGAGCCACAGGTGCTGCTTCGACCGCAGGCAAATTCGCCAGTGCGTTTGCCTTGGGTTCCGAGGTGTTGAAAGCTGATGCCAGCTTCTCATCACTGCTTCGCGGCAAAGCACTGACGGCTTATAAATTTGGTGCTGATAAACCGGGTGTGGCGCAGACGGCGCCCATGAAAGCGCGATACTTTTATGAGGAAGATAACTGGGTAGACGATATGGAATTGGGCGCCGCCGCGCTATATAAGGTAACGAAAGACAAGAAATATTTTGATGCCGCTTTGCAATATGCTGAAAAGGAAAAAGTAACGCCATGGATAGGCGCAGATACCGCAGTGCACTACCAATGGTACCCATTTCACAATTTTGGCCACTATGAGCTTGCCAAAGCTGCAGACAAAAATAACAAAGCCAACCTTATCGGTTATTATCGCGAAGGTATTGAAAGAGTATGGAAGAAAGCGTCTGCCAATGCATTTTACCGCGGTATCCAGTTTATCTGGTGCTCGAACAATCTCACAACTTCATTTGCCATACAATGCTACTTATATAGGCAACTTAGCGGAGACGAAACTTATTTGCAGCTTGAGCAAGCCTGCTTCGACTGGTTGTTTGGCTGCAACCCGTGGGGCACCAGTATGGTCTATGGACTTCCATCAAATGGTGATACACCCGTGGATCCGCATTCATCTTATACCGTCCTTCATCAATATCCACTCGATGGAGGGTTGGTTGATGGGCCGGTATCCGGGCATATATTTAACAACTTGTTGGGCCTGACATTGATCAACGAGGATGAGTACAAGGAATTTCAATCGATGCTTGCTGTCTACCACGACGACTACGGAGATTACAGCACGAATGAACCGACGATGGATGGTACTGCGTCTCTGGTGTACCTGATGGCAGCAAAGGAAACAGATTCCAGGGAGGGTGGAAGAAAAAAAAAGTAATTGATGCTTACGGTGCTATTATTCGCGGTGACACCACAATCAAGCACTTGGCGCTGGTGCTCACCGGTGACGAATTTGCTGACGGCGCGGAAGTTATTGCAGACGTGTTAAAAAAGAAGAATGTAAAGGCTTCCTTTTTTCTGACCGGAAATTTTTACAAAACGAATGCTTTTGCTCCCGCAATCAGGAAATTGGTGGAGGACGGTCACTATATGGGTGCCCATTCGGACAGGCACCTGCTGTATGCGGATTGGGCAAAGAGAGACAGTAGTTTGGTAACGGAGAAAGAGTTTAAAACGGATTTGGAAAGAAACTATAAACGCATGCGAAGGTTTGGAATAAAAAGGGAGGATGCGGTTCATTTTCTTCCACCGTATGAATGGTATAACAGATCAATTGCAGAGTGGACAGCGGATATGGGTTTAATGCTTGTGAACTTTTCACCGGGTACACTTTCCGCAGCGGATTACACTTATCCAGAAATGAAAAACTATCGGTCATCCGATGAAATTTATCAGTCGATAGTGAATTATGAAAGCAATAGTTCAACCGGTCTCAACGGTTTTATCCTCTTGGTTCACATTGGGACGGATAGCCGACGTACGGACAAATTTTATATGCGACTTGAAACACTGATCAACCAACTGACCTTGAAAGGCTACAATTTCGTCAGGATTGATGAGTTGCTGGATCAATAGATAAGGTTAACCCCATGGCTACACTAGGTATAGATTTAGGCGGAACAAAACTTGCGATGGCTCTTTTTGCCGAATCGGGTGAGCTATTAGTAAAGGAGACCCGCCAACTAGGCGATCGGAAAGGTCCGCAAGTGGGCCGATTAATTCAGGATGAATTAAAGAGACACATAGCCTCGACCGAGATTGAGGGAGTAGGTGTTTCGGTTCCAGGAATAAGCAGGCAAAAAACCGGTACGGTGTGGGCACCGAACATTGAAGGGTGGGAAGACTATCCCTTGTTGAGGGAATTGACTGATGTCGCAGGCAGCATTCCTGTGACTATCGATAACGATCGCGCCTGTAGCATACTCGGAGAGCAATGGAAGGGTATAGCCAAAGGTTGTAAGGATGCCATTTTCATTGCTGTCGGAACCGGAATTGGCGCAGGCATTTTGATAGACGGCAATGTGCTTCGCGGATCTAACGATATCGCTGGAGCAATTGGATGGATGGCGTTGCCGAAACCTTATGAAAGCAAATATATTCCCTGTGGATGTTTTGAGTTTTATGCATCAGGTGATGGCATACCGAAGTTTGCGTCTGAAGTGCTGGATACAGATCCGACCGGCTCTGTGCTTAGAATTTACCAGCGCGACCAGCTTACCGCCCGACATGTATTTGATGCGTATGACGAGGAAGATCCGCTGGCCATAATGATTATCCGCGAATGTATATCGTATTGGGGAATGGCCGCCGCAAATCTGGTAAGCATTTTTAATCCTGAGAAAGTAATTTTTGGTGGCGGAATTTTTGGACCTGCTGCAAAATTTATCAGTGAGATAAAAGCAGAGGCTGCAAAATGGGGTCAGCCAATCAGCATGAAGCAAGTGAGCTTTGAGCATTCCGCACTAGGTGCAGATGCTGCCGTCTATGGGGCCGCCTTCCTCGCAATGAATCACAAAGTGCTGACTACGTAAACAGATGGGCTCAACAAACCTGATCTTTGCTTCCGCTTACCTTGGCATGCTTCTTTTCGGCGTGTCGCTTATAACATTAGGGTCTGTTGCGCCTGGCCTCCGCGAAAAATTTTCTCTCGATTCAATTTCTATTGGAACGCTTTTTTCTGTTCTGCCCTTTGGCATACTCACCGGTTCGTTGGTATTCGGCCCTTTTGCAGACAGATACGGTTATAAAATGATTTTTGTGCTTGCGGGTCTTGCAATGTTTGTGGGCTTTCAGGGCATCGCTTATGCCTCTTCGATGGCGCCGCTTTATCTGTGTGTATTCATGTTTGGATTGGGTGGTGGTGTTATCAATGGGAGTAGCAACGCCGTTGTGTCCGACGTCAGCACAACAAACAAAAGCGCAAACTTAAGCCTTCTAGGGGTGTTCTTTGCCATCGGGGCATTGGGAATGCCTTTCATTTTGGGTGCTCTGGAGAAAGAACTATCCTTCGAAACGATCGTCGCCAGTGTTGGTTATGTAGCCTTGTTCGGCACAGCTCTTTTTCTCATTACAAAATTTCCCCTGGCAAAACAAACGCAAGGTATCTCGCTATCGAGGTTTGGAAGCTTGCTAACCGACGGATTCCTTTTGCTGATTGGCCTTTTTCTTTTTTGTCAGTCGAGCTTTGAGGCAATAATTAACAATTGGGCCACAACATATCTTCTGGATAAAATTCCCGTGACGATGAGTGAAGCACTATACGCGCTGTCCCTATACGTTGCGGGAATGGCTTTGATGCGAATCGTATTGGGGAAGCTATTGCGCAAAGTAAAGTCTGCGCCAGTACTGTTATTCTCTATTGCACTATTGGGCGTCGGAGGATTGATGCTTCATTACTCATCTGCGCTTGCTCTTTCGACTGCAGCGCTGGTTGTGATCGGCGCCGGGCTGGCGGCTGGATATCCGGTAACCCTTGGTTACGTGGGGGATCGTTATGCCTCGGTTTCAGGAACCGCTTTCAGCATTGTGATTTCTATCGCACTAGTTGGGAGCATGATCATTAACTATACTATGGGGATAGTTGCGGAACGATTTGGAGTTGATCATGTGGTGACCATGGTCTTTGTGCTGACTGCAGGAATGCTTGGCTTTTCCCTGGCAATCTTTAAAAAAATGAAAACCTAATTTTTATTATTTGATATACTATGCTAGCGACACAATGGCTTAACAATGCGCGTGATGTGATGTCACAGATTGAAAACACACAAATGGATAACATACGAAAGGCGGCTGAGGTCATGGCCGACAGTATTGAGGCCGGAAGATGGGTGCATACCTTTGGATGCGGTCACGCAACAATACCTGTGGAGGAGATGTATCCACGGATCGGTGGTTTCGTCGGCTTTCATCCCATCGTGGAGTTGCCCCTTACATTTTTTACCCGAATTACAGGTGAAATGGGAGTGCATCAATTTGTATTTCTCGAGCGGGTGGAAGGTTATGGAGTGGAAATTATGAAAGGCTACAATTTCGACTCGCGGGATACGATGTGGTTGTTTTCACACACGGGCATCAACAATGTGAATATAGATGTGGCGTTGGAGGCCAAAAAGCGTGGGATGAAAGTTATTGCGTATGGCTCGGCAGCTGCCGCCAAGGGGAAGAAGTCGAGACACTCTACTGGCAAAACCATCTTTGATGTTGCTGATATTGTTGTTGATTCCTGTGCGCCGATAGTGGATGCGTCCGTGGATCTTAAGAATCATCAGGATAAAGTCGGGCCAGTGTCTACCATGGCGTTTGTTACATGCGTGTGGATGACAGTCACTACCGTAGCTGAAATATTGGCGGAGCGTGGTGTAAAACTTTTCATTCACCCTTCGCACAATGTACCAGGCGACAATACAGCGAAAGATAGGTTGGAGGGAGCCTTAGCTGAATATAAAAAGAGGGTAGCCGGTGTTTAGATTGTTACTAACGAATGATACACTTTGATCATAAATAAGAAATTACCGTTGGAGCCTAACCAAACCACCTGGCGTATCGCCTGGTATGTAATAACGGATAACCTTTTGAGGGTGTCATGTATTGCAAGCCAGGTCGATATTCCGGTGGGAACTGGCGAGATGCAATACAGTCAGGCAATCAATTTTCATGATAACTGATTTCTCCGGGGTTTCAAAAAATGCTCATTTCAGCATTTAAAAAATTCTAAAGTACGGCCGTCGCGTAAAAGGTGAAAATTCCCACGGAATCGAAAGAAATATTATTAGAAGCCCCACGCTGAACCAAATCGCAATCGTCATGAATTTTTGCTTTTCTGTTACCTTTTTTAACGCCTTTTCAGATCCGACAGTGATGACTGCGACGGCAATGAACATCATCGTAATGTGTTCCATTCCAAAAAACCTTGCGTCGCGTTGGTGCACGGCCGTGGAGAAATTGAAAAGAAAATATCTCACCATGGGACTGAACACGTACAATGCCAGGCCAATCAAAAACTGTGTTTGCACTATCTTCACCGTTGTGCTTTGTGTGACGGCGTCTACCTGCGATAATTTTCTTCCCGTAAACCACCCGTGGTAATAGCGGATCAGGGTTATCACAAGACCTGCTAATACAAGCCATCTAAACCAGGAATGAATGGTAAGCAGAATTGCGTACATTTTTTGTGCATTTTAAATCTTATGTCAATTCCATTTACATAACTGATGCTAAAGATATACTTGGATCGGCAGAAAACTGACCCGGGAGGTTCTACTTTTCACTCATTAGGATTTGAGTCAACAGAGACTGCGTATTGCTTCGCGCTAAGCCAGTCACCATGTCAGGATGGTAAAGCAGTCGAATAAGGTCCTTGTCAATAGAGGCGTATGTGGCAGTCGTTGTCCAGGCAATTTGAAAAATACTGTCAGGATAGCGTCCGGAATCTTTTCCAAGACCCAGCGACTGTGTTAACTCTTCCCTCAACAAGTGTTTTTCTTCCTCGTCGCTTGCGCGTTCCGTATCCACATACATGCTACCAGCGTTTATTTGGTTAAAATTGTCCCAATAGATATTGAACAGGCCCCAATTGCTTTTTACCAAACCCCCTTGCGAAGGGTAGATCTTAGCGTATTGGTCACCTGGGCCAAAAAAGAGATAATAGTTCATTTCGACGGAATCAGAAACGATGGAAATTGTAAATCCATCAGTTGCCAAGGTGTTTATCTCGGCGACAATATTGTTTAGCGCGTCCATCAGGTCGGGTGTTTTATTTCCGCCGACAAATATGCGCATTTCGTTTTTCCACTTTCGGGTGACTTCGGGTGTACCTCCAAATTCCAGTCCCAGTGCTACCTCGCAAAAATATTCGATTACATCCTGATCGTATGACGTAAGCCCGGAAAATGGCTCATCATCATTTGAGCATGAGATTAAAACAATTGTAAGCAGGAATAACAAAACTCTCTTCACCATGCCGTTCAGGAATATTTTTTCCTTAAGTAACTTAGAAAATTTCCCAAAATTTGAGAAATGATAGTCTCATTTCACCGCTCATAGCCTATTCTTTAAGGCCGAGGAATTTGTTGGATGCTGACAAAATTTTCGCGTTACCTTGCTGCATTATACTGGAGGTTCGCTTCGCAATTTAGCGTTGCACATCAAAAAAAGTTGAATACGTGGATTAGCTATTGAATATGAGATCATTTTTACTGTTGATAATTCTTCTGCCCGCAATCGGCGCTCTTGCACAGGACAAAGGAACAGTCAAGGGCCGCATCCTTGATTCTCTGTCATCGGCGCCGGTAAGTTTTGCAACGATCAGGGTATTCACCGAAGCCGACCAAAAGCTGGTCAGCGGAGATATTTCGCAC